>JAOPZL010000186.1 GCA_025964175.1 Solirubrobacterales bacterium | reverse complement strand
GATCGACACCGCGCGGTCGCCGGCCTCGTCGGCCGGCGCGCGGCCCAGCATCGCGCCGGACAGGTCGACGAGCCCCAGGGGGCGCTCCAGCTCCGCCCCGGCGGCCGCGACGAGCGCGGCGGGGTCATCGCTGCAGACAGCGAGCTCGACGAGTGACGAGAGGATCGCGGAATGATCGGAAGCGACGGCCACGGGCCCACCCGCAAACGAGCCTACGCCGCCACAGTGCCCAGGGCAAACGCGGTGCTCCAAGCTCCGATCGCAACGGCTCTCGTGCGCGCCGAGGTGCACGGTGCACCGATCGGATTGACCGCTCGTGGACGCGGAATTACAACGGGCTCCCGGGGACCGAACGGGCTCCCTGGGACCGGTCATCCGGCCAGGCTCGATCCGCTCTGAGAGGAGCACTCATGCCAGAGGTGGTCTTCAGCGTCGACCAGTCGAAGTCCATGCGCGACCAGGCGGTCCCCGGTCACAACCGGTGGCACCCCGACATCCCGCCGGCCGCCTCGATGACACCGGGCAGCGAGTTCCGGGTGGAGTGTCGCGAGTGGACGGACGCGCAACTCAAGAACAGCGACAGCGCAAACGACGTCCGCGACGTCGACCTCACCGTCGCCCACATGCTGAGCGGGCCGATCGAGGTCCAGGGTGCCGAGCCCGGCGACCTGCTCGTCGTGGACATCCTCGACCTCGGACCGTGCCTGCCGCCGCAGGAATACGGCGACGCACCAGGTCAGGGCTGGGGCTACACGGGCGTCTTCGCGAAGTCCAACGGCGGCGGTTTCCTGACCGACCACTTCCCCGACGCCTACAAGGCGATCTGGGACTTCCACGGGCAGGAGGCGACGTCGCGCCACGTACCGGGAGTGCGCTACACCGGCATCACCCACCCGGGCCTGTTCGGCACGGCCCCGTCGGCCGACCTGTTGGCGGAGTGGAACCGCCGCGAGCAGGCGTTGATCGACAAGGACCCCGAACGGGTCCCGCCGCTGGCGCTGCCGCCGATCACGGAAGGGGTCCTCGCCGGCACGCTGTCGGGCGCGGAGGCCGAGCGCGTCGGCCGTGAGGGAGCGCGCACGGTGCCGGCCCGCGAGAACGGCGGCAACCACGACATCAAGAACTTCACGCGCGGGAGCCGGGTGTTCTATCCCGTCCACGTGGCGGGGGCCAAGCTCTCCGGCGGCGACCTGCATTTCTCGCAGGGCGACGGCGAGATCACGTTCTGCGGCGCCATCGAGATGGGCGGGTTCATCGACTTCGGCGTCGACCTGATCAAGGACGGCATGAACAAGTACGGGGTCACCACGAACCCGATCCTCATGCCGGGCCGCGTCGAGCCGCGCTACAGCTCGTTCCTGACGTTCATCGGGATCTCCGTCGACGAGACCACCGGAGACAACTACTACCTCGATGCGACCGTCGCCTACCGGCGGGCGTGCCTGAACGCGATCGAGTACCTGCGCAAGTTCGGCTACACCGGCGAGCAGGCCTATCTGCTGCTCGGCTCGGCACCGATCGAAGGGCGCATCTCGGGCGTCGTCGACATCCCGAACGCGTGCTGCTCGCTGTACCTGCCGACCGAGATCTTCGACTTCGACATCCGCCCGACGGCGGCGGGGCCGGAGTCGGCGGATCGCGGACGCGCGGCGACGGCGAACTGACATGCCGTCCTACGAGTTCGTCTGTGCGGACTGCGGGCCGTTCGAGGTCCTGCGGTCCATGGCGCAGGCCAGTTCGCCGGCGCAGTGCCCCGAGTGCGACACGCAGGCCCGGCGGGTGTTCACTGCGCCGGGCGTGGCGCTGCTCGCGGCGCCGAGGCGCGGCGCTCTGGAGCGTGAGGAGCGCAGCGCCCACGAGCCCGAGATGACCACGCGCAAGACGGGCCGGCACATGCCGCACCGCCACGGGGCACGACCGGCGTGGGTGATGTCGCACTGACCAGCCCTGAGGAGGATGCAACATGCTGTTAGCTGTCGTTCTGTTGTACGTCGGAGCCGTGCTGGTGATCAACGGCATCTGGCTCTTGGGCACCGCCCGCGCGGCTGAGTTCGCGCCGGCGCCGATCGGCGGTGCGGCGGTCGGAGCGGAGGTGCCGCTGCGCCCGTCTGTCGCGTTCGAGCACAATCCCGTGAGGATCACCGACCAGGAGGTCGCGATCCTGAACGTCTTCACCGGGTTCATCGGGGTTGTGTGCGCCACCACGCTGGCCGTGCAAGGCAACGCCAACGGCGACCTCGCGTCGGTCAGGGCCAGCGGGTTCATCCTGCTGTTCGCCTTCACCTACCTGTGGGTCGCCTACAACCAGTATGTGCGAGCGGTCAACGGCCACGCCTTCGGGTGGTACTGCGCGTTCGTGGCGATCACGGCGATCGCCGCCGGCGTCTACGTGATCAAGGACGCCGGCGGCAACACCGCCTCGGTCTGGCTGGGCATCGACTGGTTCGCCTGGTCCATCCTGTGGGGGATGTTCGCCGCGCTGCTCGCCTTCGAACGGCCGATCGCGCGCATCACCGGCTACGTGGCCATCATCGAGGGGATCGGCACGGCCTGGGTGTTCGGGTTCCTGCTGCTGGAGAACGTCGTGCACTTCTGATGCCGCGAGGACGACCCGGGCGCATCCTCGCTCGGTGACTTCCAGCCGGAGGGGGGCGCCACACCGTGTGACGCCTCCCTGGCATATGAGCGTGGGGTCGACTCCAGGGGCGGCGCACGCCGCTCAACGCACCGTCAGGGTGCCCTGCATGCCCGCCGCGCGGTGGGCGTCGACCGAGCAGAAGAACGTGTAGGAGCCGCGGGACAGCCCCGTGGTCAGCACAGCATCGGCGGCCGTGATCGTCTTCGTCGCCGCCACGTCCCTGGCGCCCTCGGCGATCGTCACGTTGTGGGGCACCGGGGAGCGGTTGGCAAAGCGGATCGTGATCGTGCCGCCGGGGGCGGTGAGGCGTTTGCGATCGTAGGCGGGCAGGCCGCTGGGATCGGCCGCGAGCCGCAGCGTCGTGGACGGACCACCCGGCGGCGGCGCAGGCAGCCTCTCGCTCCCGCGGGGCTTGCCGGCCGTGGCCAGCGCCGTGGCGATCGTCGCAGCCACGATCGCCGCGCCGGTCACCATGACCAGCCTCCCGCGAGCCGGCGAGCCGGGGAAGTCCGGATGGGTGACCCCGATGAGCGCCAGCAGCACCGCCCAGGACGCCAGCATGCCCGCCGCGATGTAGAACGCGACCTTGCTCGGCTCGGTGGCAAGCACCGGCACGAGCGTCACCACGCCAGCCGGGCCCATCTCCGTCAAGGTACCGCGCCGCGAGGCCACCGGCTTCTTCACGGGGAAATACTTCACCGACACACGCGCGTCTCGGCCCGCAATGATCCAGTTCAGTGAGACGGTCGAGGTCATTCGAACGGCGGAGTTGTCACATGCGGACAGGGTTGATGGCGGCGGTGCTCGCCGTGGCGGTCGCGGGCTTCGCGGCCTCCGACGCTGAGGCGGTGACCTGCACCCCGGCGACGGCGATCGCTGCGCGGGCGGGTCAGGAGACCATGATCCGGCCCAACTGCTCGGAGTCGACGGCGCCATCGGGCTACGTCCACATGACGATCACCCGTCACCCGCAGCACGGCATCCTGCTCCCGGTCGCGTTCGGCGGCAGCATCGGCTACCGCCCGGACCCGGGCTACACCGGGAGCGACAGCTTCAGCTACTACGGCGACATGGGCGGCGGATCGCAGGCCTCGGCCGTCGTCGTGCAGCCGATCGCGGTCTCCGCCGATGCCAACCAGGCGCCGACGTGCTCGGTGCCGACGAAGACCCTGACGGCGCGACAGGGCACAGCCAAGGCCCTCCCCATCCACTGCTCCGACCCCGACGGCGACCCGATCACCGTCCAGATCATCGCCCAGCCGACCCGCGGCACGCTCGGGAGCATCGTCGCCGACAGCGCGACCGCGCGACACGTCGACTACAGCGTGACCGACCCCACCGGCACCGACTCGGTCTCCTACCGCGCGTCCGACGGCACCGCGACCAGCGCGGTCGTCACGCAGACGCTGCGGGCGTTGACCGCCGACGGCAACACGCCGCCGACGTGCTCGGGCGGGGCGCTGACCGTTCTCCCCGGCGCGTACGGGGTGCTCCTGGACTGCTCCGACGCCGACGGCGACCCGCTGACCCTGCGGCCCCTCTCTGCGCCGACACTGGGCACCGTCGCCTTTACCTCCTACTCACTGAGCTACCACTCGACCGGCGCCACGGCCGGGAGCGACCACTTCACCTACACCGCCAACGACGGCCGTGCGGACGCGACGACCGCGAGCGTCGACGTCACGATCCAGCCGCCGTCGGCGCCCGCCTGCGCGGTGACGACCGACGCCTCGACGCCGGCGTACCTCGGCTCGACCTACGTGATGCACGTCCACTGCAGGCCGGGCAGCACCGGGCTTCCGATCCAGTTCGTCGTCGAGGACGCCCCCGATCACGCTGCGACGTTCTCCAATGGCTCCAGCAACGCGTTCTCGATCGACTACTCCGTGACGCCCGAGCCCGGCTACCACGGGACCGACAGCATCCGCTGGCACGCGGTCGGGCCGGGCGGCATGGCAACCGCGGCGCAGACCTGGTCCTACACCGTGGCGGACGCGCCGGCCGGCAACCGGGCGCCGTGGTGTGTCGGCTCCAACACCGAGTACCTGGTGCGCAACGACGACACCCACGACGTCACGATCACGTGCAGCGACCACGACGCCGCCGACCAGGACGCGATCGTCGTGGTCACGCCGCCGGCACACGGGACGCTGACCGGGCTGGACGCGACCACGCAGGTCGCCTACCCGAAGGTCACCTACGTGCCGAACGCGGGATACGACGGGACCGACCGCTTCCAGCTGCGCCTCGACGACGGCCGCGGCGGGCAGAGCGCCACGATCACGCAGGACATGATGGTCCTGCGGGCCGCGTACAACCGCCCGCCGAGCTGCGACGGGCGGTACGGGCTGGTCACGACCGGCGGCAGCGTCGCGTCGGGCGGCTCTGGCTCGTGGAACAGGCTGTGCGCCGACGCCGACGGCGACCCGGTCACGCTGCACGTCGTGGGTCAGCCCAGCGCCGGCACGGCGTCGGTGAGCCCGACGGGCGTGCTCTCCTACCAGTCGCCGGCCGGCCTCAACGCCCGGGTCACCGTGCCGATGAGCGCGCAGGACGACCACGGCGGCGCGACGGACTTCGCCTTCACCGTCGACGTGGGAACGGTGACGACGCCGGGTGGCGGCGGCGCAGGTGGCGGCGGCGCAGCCGGGACCGGCACGTCGGGCGGCGGCTCCGGCGGTGGCGCAGCGACGCCCAAGCCGACGCTCCCCGCCTCGACGGCCCCGGCTCCCTCGACGGACCCGGCTCCCGCGCCGGGCGGGTCGACCCCGGCCCCGGCGTCGACGGCGCCCCGTCAGGTCACGCCGACCGTCCCCGGGCTCGACCTCGGGGACGCCACGGCGCAGCTGACGACGGCGAGCGCAGGCCGCACCATCACCGTCACGGGGACGCGGCCGCTGACCGTGATGACGCTGAGCTGCGCGCGCGCCTGCACCGTCCTGGCCCGCCCCACGTTCGTCCTCCCCGCCGGCTCCGGGCGCTCGGCGAGGTCGAGCGCCGCCCGGGCGGTCCGCGGCAGCCTGCAGCGGCTGCAGCTCGGCGCCGGCAAGCACGGCAAGGTCGTCCTGCGCGTTCCGGCCGGCGTGCGCAAGCGGCTCGGCAGCACGCGCACGGTGACCGTCCGCTACGCCGTCTCCGTGCTGCACGCCGATGGCACGACGTCGCGCGGCACCACGAGCTTCCGGGTGCGCGTCCCACGCTGACGTGACCCGAATCTCATCGCCTCGATGATTCGGTTCAACTCAATCTCAGAGATCCACGGGCGCGGGTCGCGCGTTGTCTACTCTGGTGGGGCATGACCGACCGCGCCGTCGCCGGATGAGCGACGACCCAGTTCCCATACGCCCGCCCTCTCACGGGCTGAGTATCAGCGCGCGATGATCGAGCTGCTGCTCATCGGCATCGCCCTGCTGCTGATCGCCGCGTGCGGCACCTTCGTGGCGGCGGAATTCGCCTTCGTGACCATCGATCGCTCGACCGTCGAGCGCGCGGCCGAGCAGGGAGACCGTCGCGCCGCCGGCGTGCTGGCGTCGCTGCGAAGCCTCTCCACGCAGCTGTCGGCCGCCCAGATCGGGATCACGATCACCAACCTGCTGATCGGCTTCCTGGCCGAGCCCTCGATCGCGCATCTGATCGACGGGCCGCTGGAGTCGATGGGCATCCCCGGCGGCGCCGTGGAGGGAGTGGCCGTGGTGATCGCCCTGGTGCTGGCCACCGGCTTCACGATGCTGTTCGGCGAGCTGGTCCCCAAGAACCTCGCCATCGCGCAGCCGCTGGCCACGGCCAAGGCCGTCCAGGGCTTCCACCGCGCGTTCACGCGCATCACGGCCCCGTTCGTGCGCCTGGCCAACGGCACGGCGAACAGGATCGTTCGCCGTCTGGGCTTCGAGCCCCAAGAGGAGCTGGCCTCGGCCCGCTCGCCTGAGGAGCTGGCCTCGCTGGTGCGGCGCTCGGCCCAGCAAGGCACGCTCGCGCCGGCCACGGCGGCGCTGCTGGAGCGCTCGTTGGCCTTCGGCGAGCGCAACGCGCACGACGTCATGACGCCGCGCGGGAGCTTGACGACCGTCACGCCCGACGATGTCGTGTTGGCGGTCATCGAGCGTGCGCGCAACAGCGGCCATTCCCGGTTTCCCGTGTTACAGGGCTACGACGTCGCCGGCATCGCCCACCTCAAGGACGCGGTGTCCGTCGAGCACGGCCGCCGCGACTCGGTCTCCGTCAGCTCGATCATGACGCCGCCGGTGCTCGTGCCGGCCAGCTTGGATCTCGACGCGCTGCTGCAGACCCTGCGTAACGGCGGGTCCCACATGGCGCTCGTCGTCGACGAGTTCGGCAACGTCGACGGCATCGTCACGCTGGAGGACCTGATCGAGGAGATCGTCGGCGAGGTCCACGACGAGCACGACGCCGACGAGGAGGAGACGCGCCACGACGCCGACGGCAGCTGGCTGCTCTCGGGCCTGATGCGACCCGACGAGGTCGCTCACCAGGTCGGCATCGTGCTGCCCGAGGGCGACGACTACGAGACCCTCGGAGGGCTCCTCGCCTTCACGCTGGGCCGGATGCCTCACCCGGACGATGCGATCGAGCTGGATGTGGTCGACACCGAGGGCATCCCGCATCGCGCCACGCTGACCGTCGTCGACCTCGAGGGACTGCGCGTCGACCACGCGCGGCTGCGCGCGGTGCCGGCCACACCGCTTGGGAGCGACGCGGCATGAGCGCCGGCTGGGCCATCGCGCTGTCAGTCGTGCTGCTGGCGCTGAACGCCTTCTTCGTCGGCGCGGAGTTCGCCCTGGTCTCAGCGCGACGCTCGGTCATCGAGCCCCGCGCGCAGGAGGGCGGGCGGGCCGCGCGTCGCACGCTGGCCGCGATGGAGCAGGTCTCGTTGATGATGGCCGGCGCGCAGCTGGGCATCACGATCTGCAGCCTCGGGCTGGGCTACCTCGGCGAGCCGGCGATCGCCCATCTCCTGGAAGGGCCGTTCGGCGCCATCGGCGTCCCGGACGCGCTCGTGCACCCGATCGCCTTCGTCATCGCGCTGGCCATCATCGGCCTGCTGCACGTCATCCTCGGCGAGATGGTCCCCAAGAACATCGCGTTGGCGGGACCGGACCGAGCCGCGCTGGCCCTGGCCCCACCGATGGCGCTGATCGTGCGCGCGCTGCACCCGGCGATCGCCCTGCTCAACTGGATGGCCAACACCGTGCTGCGTCTGCTCGGCGTCCCGCCCAAGGACGAGGTCACCAGCGCGTTCACCCGCGACGAGGTGGCCGGGCTGGTCGAGGAGTCACGCCGCGAAGGCCTGATCGACTCCCACGAGAACCGGCTGCTCGTCGGCGCGCTGAAGTTCGAGGAACGCGACGCCCGCGCCGTCATGCTTCCCCTCGATGGCCTGCGCACCGTCCCGTTGGACGTCACGCCAGCGCAGGTCGAGGAGGCCGCCGCCCAGACCGGGTTCTCCCGCTTCCCCGTTGGGCACGGCGACCAGCTCACCGGCTATCTGCACCTCAAGGACGCGCTGGAGTTCAAGGACGTCCACCGCAACCGGCCGATCGCGCAGTCATGGGTGCGGCCGCTTCCATCGGTCGCGCCGACCGACCCGTTGCGATCGGTGCTGGCGCTGATGCAGCGCTCCGACGCCCACCTCGCGCGGGTCGACGACCCCACCGGCACGGCGCTTGGCGTCGTCGCACTCGAGGACGTGCTCGAAGAGCTCGTCGGCGAGATCCGCGACGAGGCATCCACGCGCCGGCACGCCGCCTGACCGCCGCCACGCTGCAACCGGCGAACCCGCCGGCGTCCGCGCGCCATGATGGGCCGGCGGGGATCGTTGAGTACTTCGGCCCAGCGGTGTCACGACGCTGACCGGGACGCGATGCGGCCTTGCTGGCGGCCGCGAAGCGCCGCTACCGTCGGCGCACGTCTGGAGCGACCCGCATCCGCGTCGGTACCGCTCACGAGCCGCAGGCCCGCCGGTCTCCCCCGCCGCTGCGCACGGCGCTGACGCTCGTGCTGACCCTGACGCTGCTCCTCGCGATCCTGCCGGCCGCCTCGCCGGCCGCACCTCGCACGGACGTCGCCGCCAGGCTGGCCCGCGCCGCCGACCGCGTCGTCTCGGCCGGCGTCCCCGGGATCATCGTGCTGGTCCGCGACGGCGACCGGACGGTGCGGGTCGCGCGCGGCTCGGCCCAACTGCGCCCCAAGCACCCGATGCGCGCAACGGACCGCTTCCGCGTCGGCTCCATCACCAAGACGTTCGTCGCGACGGTCGTCGCTCAGCTGGCCGCCGAAGGCAAGCTCGGCCTCGACGACCCGATCGAGCGTTGGCTGCCCGGCGCCGTGCCCAACGGGCAGGCGATCACGCTGCGCCATCTGCTCGGTCACCGCAGCGGCATCTTCGACTACCTCGAGGATCCGCAGGTGCTCACGCCCTACCTGACCGGCGACCTCGCGCACACGTGGACGCCCGAGCAGCTGATCGCGATCGCCAACGCGCATCCGCCGCTGTTCGCCCCCGGCACCCAGCTGGCGTACTCCAACACCAACTACATCCTCTTGGGGCGAGCGGTCGAAGCGGTGACCGGGCGGCCGGTGGGCGTCGAGCTCGCCGACCGGGTCTTCGGCCCTCTGGGGCTGCGCTCGACCTTCTTCGCGACCGAGCAGGCGATCCCCGGCTCGCACGCCCACGGCTACTTCTTCCCCGAGACCGGCCCGCCGCGGGACACGACGCTGGTCAGCCCGACCCATTCGGGCGCGGCGGGAGCGATCGTGTCGACGACCGACGACCTCGCGCGCTTCTACCGGGCGCTGCTGTCGGGGAAGGTCGTCCGGGCCGACATGCTGGCCGCGATGGAGACGCTGACCCTGCCACCCGCCGACCAGGGTTTCCAGGGATACGGGCTGGGGCTCTTCACCGTCCGCACGCGCTGCGGCACGCGCTGGGGCCACGACGGCGGCGTCGCCGGATACAACTCGCTCGCCTTCAGCACCAGGGACGGGCAGCGCCAGTTCGTCCTGCTCGCCAACGCGCTGAGGCTGGACGACAGCGTCGGCAACACACGTGCACAACAGGCGTTCGGTCAGCTCGCCAATGCCGCCTCCTGCCTACGACCGGGGAGCTGATCGGACGCAACGCCGGAACCTCGCCGAGCGGGCCGCCCACTGGAGCGCCAAGCACCGTCGCGTGGCGATCTTCGGATGGCTCGCGCTCGTGCTCGTCAGCGTCTTCATGGGCTCAGCGGTCGGGACGACGCACATCGCCACCCAGGACCAGGGCAACGGCGAGTCGCGCCGCGCGGACCAGATGCTGGCCGACGCCGGCTTCTACGACCGCGCATCCGAGCAGGTGCTCATCCAGTCGCGCGACGGCCGCCTGACCGTCAGCGACCCGCGCTTCCGCGCCGCCGTCACCGACATCACCGGGCGGCTTGCGCGCTTCGACACGATCTCCGACCTCAAGTCGCCGCTGGACCCGCGCAACGCGGGCCAGATCTCCCGGGACCGACGCTCGGCCCTCGTCGTCTTCGACATCCTCGGTGACAGCGACACGGCGGAGAAGCGCGTGGGGCCGATCCTCGACGCGGTGGCCCAGCTGCAGCGGGCGCACCCCCAGCTGCGCATCGAGGAGTTCGGTGCCGCCAGCGCCGACAAGGCCCTCACCAAGGCGTTCAACGACGACTTCCGCAAGGCCGAGCTGCTGTCGCTGCCGATCACGCTGCTGATCCTCGTCGTCGCCTTCGGTGCACTGATGGCGGCCGGCATTCCGCTGCTGCTCGGACTGTCGTCGGTGTTCATCACGCTGGGGCTGCTGGCCCCGATCAGCCAGCTGTGGCCGGTCGACGAGGCGATCTCCTCGGTCATCCTGCTCATCGGGCTGGCGGTGGGCGTGGACTACTCGCTCTTCTACCTGCGGCGCGAGCGCGACGAGCGTGCCGCCGGACGTGGCAAGGAGGCGGCGCTCGACCTCGCCGCGGCGACCTCCGGACGCGCTGTCCTCGTCTCCGGCTGCACCGTGATCGTGGCCATGGCCGGCATGTACATCACCGGCAACGTCACCTTCCAGTCCTTCGCCACCGGCACCATCCTCGTCGTCGCGGTCGCCGTGGCCGGCTCCCTGACCGTGCTGCCGGCGCTCCTGGCCGCGCTGGGCGACCGGGTCGAGAAGGGCCGCATCCCGTTCCTGCACCGGCTGCGCCACCATCGCGCAGAGACCGGGATGTGGGCGACGATCGTCGACCGCGTCCTGCGCCATCCGTGGATCGCCGCCATCGGCGCCACGGCGGTGCTGCTCGTGCTGGCCATCCCCGCGCTGCACCTGCATACCGCCAACTCGGGCGTCCAGGGGCTGCCGCGCGGGCTGCCGGTGATGCAGACCTACGACCGCATCCAGACCGCGTTCCCGGGCGGGCCCCTGCCCGCGTTGGTCGTCATCCGGGCCTCCGACGTGCGTGACCTGCGCGTCACCGCGGCGATCCGCGACCTGCGCAACGCCGCCGTGCGCACCGGCCTGATGCAGGATCCGGTCACCGTCACCAACAGCCGCGACCGCACCGTGGCGCAGGTGGCGATCCCGTTGAAGGGCAACGGCACCGACGACACCTCCAACCGCGCCCTCCAGGTGCTGCGCGACCAGCTCATCCCCCAGACCGTCGGCCGCGTGCCCGGCGCCGAGGTCGCGGTCACCGGCCTGACCGCCAGCTCGCATGACTTCAACCAGCAGATGAAGTCGCGCGCGCCGTGGGTCTTCGCGTTCGTGCTCGCGCTGGCCTTCGTGCTGCTGATGGTGACGTTCCGCTCGATCGTCATCCCCATCAAGGCGATCATGCTGAACCTGCTGTCGGTGGCGGCCGCCTACGGCGTGCTCGTGTGGGTCTTCCAGGACGGCCATCTGGAGTCGGTGTTCGGCTTCACCTCGATCGGCGGCATCACCTCGTGGCTGCCGCTGTTCCTGTTCGTCGTCCTGTTCGGGCTGTCGATGGACTACCACGTCTTCATCCTCAGCCGCGTGCGCGAGGGCCACGACCGCGGGATGGCGACCGACGACGCGGTCGCGCACGGGATCAAGGCCACGGCGGGCGTGGTCACCAGCGCCGCGGTGGTCATGGTCGCGGTGTTCGCCATCTTCGCCACGCTCAGCTCGCTGGACTTCAAGGAGATGGGCGTGGGGCTCTCGACGGCGGTCCTGATCGACGCGACGATCGTCCGCGCCGTCCTGCTGCCCGCCACGATGAAGCTGCTCGGCGACTGGAACTGGTACCTGCCGCGCTGGCTGCGCTGGCTGCCGCAGATCGGCGAGCCGGCGAAGATCGGGCAGCCCGGCTCGGCCGCCAGCCACGTCGGCGCAGGCGACCTGGACGTGCGCGTCGACCGCGACGACGGCCGCGTCTCGCTCGTCCTCGACGGCGAGCTGGACCTCGTCACCGCGCCGCGCCTGCACGAGCAGATGGTGGTCGTCGAAGAGGATGCCGCCACGCTGATCGTCGACCTGCGCGCGGTCACGTTCATGGACTCGACCGGCATCCGCGAGCTGGTGGAAGGCGACAGCCGCGCCCGCGACGCCCAGCGCCGCTTCGTCGTCATCCGCGCCGACGGCACGCCCGTCGCCCACGTGCTGAGCACGACGGCGCTCGACGCCCGGCTGGAGACGGCCAGCGGCCC
>JAOPZL010000158.1 GCA_025964175.1 Solirubrobacterales bacterium | reverse complement strand
GGTCATCGGCTATAGGTCTTCGCGGCCGGGCGGCAACGCGGCCGCGAGCGCGTCGTCCGCCGCCGCCGTTCGCGCCTCGGCGCAGGACGGCACGCTGATCCACACGTCGGCGCCGCCGCCCGGTCGGTTGGCGGCGTGGGCGCGGCCGCCGTGCAGCTCGGCGATCGTGCGGACGATCGACAGGCCCAGGCCGGTGCCATCGTCGGTGCGTGCGGCGTCGGCGCGGGTGAAGCGCTCCCAGGCCTGGGGGAGGAACTCGGGCGGGAACCCCGCCCCGTCGTCGCGCACGTGGATCTCGACCGTCGAGCCGCCGCCCTCGGCCGTGATCTCGACCGCGGACGCCGCGTGGCGGATCGCGTTGTCGAGCAGGTTGTCCAGCGCTTGGGTCACCCGGTCGACGTCGACCAGCACGAGCGGCGCGTCGGCGTCGGCATGGGCGTCGACCCGCAGTCCGACGGCCGACGGCTGGCGTCGCGCGCGGGCCGCTGCTCCACGGACCAGCTCGCCAGGGGAGGCCACGGTGCGGTGCAGGGCGAAGCGCTCGCTGTCGGCGCGCGTCAGCAGCAGCAGGTCGTCCGCCAGGCGGCCCAGGCGCCGGGTCTCGTCGATCGCCGATGCGGTCGCGGCGATGAGGTCCGCGCCGCTGGGCTGGTCGCGCGCCATCAGCTCGAGCTCGGTTCGCAGCATGGTCAGCGGGCTGCGCAGCTCGTGGCTCGCGTCGGCGACGAACGCGCGCTCGCGGCGGCGCATGACCTCCACCGGGCGCAGCGACGCGCCGGCCAGCGCGTACCCCGCCAGCGACGCCAGCAGCAGCGCGGCCGGTCCGCCGATCAGCAGCAGCCGCGTCAGGTCGTCGACCGCGCGCCGGTCCTCTTCCAGCGACTGCCCCACCACCACGATCAGCCACTGGCCCTGCGCCCGGATCGGAAGCCCGAGCAGGCGGACCGGCTGGTCCCCGGCGACCAGGGTTCGGCGCACCACCACGCTCCCCGCGCGTGCCTTGGCCAGCTCTGCGGGGCTCAGCAGCGAACGGCGCGGGAGGCCGGGGGTCGCGTCCATGACCCGTCCGCGGACGTCGACGATCTGGGCCAGCTGCGGGCCCTGCCCGAGCAGTCGGCTGTGCTTCGCGTCGGCCAGGCCGGTGTCGGACTGCTGGGCGAGCGCGGCGACGTCGGCCGCGTGCGAGCGCAGCGATGCGGCGACCGCGCCGTCCAGGTTGGCCGCCAGCCGCTGGCGGACGAACAGGCCGGTGGCGGCGAGGACGATCGCCATCACGCAGGCGAAGGCCAGGGTCAGCCGCCAGCGGACGGGCAGGCGGCTCACCGTCCGCCGTCCTCGCGCAGCCGGTAGCCGCGTCCGCGGACCGTCTCGATGCTGCGCACGCCGAACGGGCGGTCGATCCGGGCGCGCAGCGCGAGGACGTGCTGGTCGACGACGTTGGAGCGGCCCTCGTAGGCGTGGTCCCAGCCCGACTCCAGCAGACCGAAGCGCGTCAGCGTCACACCGGGCCGGCGCATGAACGTCTCCAGCAGCGCGAACGGCTTCTCCGTGAGATCGATCTCGTGCCCGTCGCGCCACACGCGCCGGCCGGCGGGATCGAGCCGGAGGCTCCCGACCTCGAGCACGGTCGGTCGCTCGACCGTGTCGCGCCGCACGAGCGCGCGCAGCCGCGCGGCCAGCTCCTGCAGCTCGAAGGGCTTGGTCATGTAGTCGTCGGCCCCGCCGTCCAGGCCCGCGACGCGATCCTCGAGGCTGCCGCGCGCCGTCAGCATCAGCACCGGCGCCCATCGTCCCGCGGCGCGCAGGCGCCGGACCGTCTCGAAGCCGTCGATGCCGGGAAGCATCACGTCGAGCACGACCGCGTCGTAGCTGGTCGCGTCCGCCATCCACAGCGCGTCCTCGCCGTTGATGGCGACGTCGGCGGCCATCCCCGCGCCCCGCAAGGCGCGCCACAGCTGGCCCGCCATCTTCACCGTGTCTTCGACGATCAGGACCCGCATGAGTCGACTGTGGTCGCGCCGGGTCAGCGGATCATCACGGGAAGGCGAACGCCAGGTCAAAGAACGGCAGCATGGGCGCTCCCGGCCCGATGCCGGGAGCGCCCGTCGCCGCTACTCGACTCCCTGGGACTGATGGTCCGCCGCCGCGTTGCCGGGCTCGTCGGCGTGGCCACCGGGGCCATCGCTGTTGTCGGCCGTCTCCGTGCCGGGCTGCTCGGCCGCGCCCGACTGCTCGCTGGCCGGCGCCTGCTCCGTGCCGGGCGCCTCGGTCGTGCTGGCCACCGACGTGTTGCTGGCGGCCGACGCGCCCGCGACGTCGGGCGTGGTCTGGTCGCCCGACTGGATGTTGTCGGTGTCCGGTCCGACCGGCTCGGCCGCCGGAGCCGACTTCGGCGCCGGCGTGTTCGGCTGCGCCGGCTGCTGCTGTGCCGATGCGATCGCCGAACCGCCGAGCGCGAGGGCCGAGACGGCTGCCGCCCCGACGAGGATCTGCTGGATGCGCTTGGTCATCGTGTCTCCTTTGTGGTGGGTTGCCAAGCACCGCCAGCATTGCGGGGCGAGATGTACGGACGATGTGATGGTCGCCCGACGCTCGGCGAGCCCCCGCAGACCGGCGCCCGCGAGGTCGGCGCCGCCCCTCCCGTCGTCGCGCACCACGATCACCACCCGATCGCCCTCGTCGCGCAGCCGCACGGCGGCCGACGACGCACGGGCGTGCTTGACGACGTTCACCAGCGCCAGGTCACGGCCACGATCCACCGCTCCAGCCGCGACCGCAGGCGGCCCGACGGGAAGGCCATCAGCAGGTGCAGCACGAGCGCGAGCGGGATCGTCGCGAAACGGAGCGGCGCGGCCGGGGGTCCTCCGTCGTCATGCGCCCACGACTCAAGCGATCGGTCGACGCCCGGCTGACCGCCGACGGAACCCTGTACCTGCTGCGCGGGCCCGGACAGCCCGAGCTCGCGATCCGCGGGGACGGCCCCCGCGCCGCGCGGCTGATGACGCTGCTGGACGGCAGCCGGTCCCTGGACGAGGTGGTCGGTGCGCTGGAGGAGGGCGAGGCGCCAGGCGGCGGCGGCCGCGCAGGCGGCGGCGCGCCC
>JAOPZL010000157.1 GCA_025964175.1 Solirubrobacterales bacterium | reverse complement strand
GCGGGCGCGGTATCGGCCGGAGCCGGATCGACCGGAGCCGGATCGACCGGAGACGGATCGACCGGTGCCGGATCGACCGGGGCCGGAACGACCGGGGCCGGATCGACCGGGGCCGGATCGAGCGGGGCCGGGTCGACGGGCGCCGGATCGACCGGGGCGGGATCGACCGGGGCCGGGTCGACGGGCGCCGGGTCGACCGGGGCCGGATCGACCGGCGTGGCCGGGTCCTCGGGCTGGGGATCGACCGCAGCCGGATCGGCCGGCGGGTCGGTCGCGGGCGGCTCGTCCGCCTTGGCCGGATGCGAGTCGGCGCCGGCCGGATCGGTGCCGGCGGCGACCTCGTCGGCGTTGGAGAACCCGTCGCCGTCGCTGTCGAGCGCACCGTCGCTGACCGCAGACGAGGAGCCGCTGGTCGGCGCGACCTCGGTCGACTCGTGCTTCTCGATCGTCGCCGCGTCGCCGTCCTTGACCTTCGTGGTGGTGACCGAAGCGGCGGGCGGGGCGCTCGCGTCGCCGCCGCCGCGGGAGACGGGGGTCGACGGGTTCAGCCCGAGCCGCTGCTCGACGGCGTTGGGGACGCCGTCGCCGTCGGAGTCCTCCTGGCCGTCGGTGATGCCGTCGTGGTTGGTGTCGACCACGCGGGGATCGGCCGCCACGAGGTACTCGTTGCGGTTGGAGAGGCCGTCGCCGTCGATGTCGGCCGCGGCGTCGGAGACCAGGCGCGGGTTGAGCCGGTGGCCGACCTCGTAGGCGTCCGGGATGCCGTCGCCGTCGGAGTCCGAGCGCAGGCGGTTGGTGCCCAGCAGCTTCTCCATCGCGTCGGAGAGGCCGTCGCCGTCGGAGTCGGCGCTGCGGGCCACAGGAGCGCCACCGCCGCCCGCGGCCGGGTTGGCGTCGACGACGATCTCCGTCGACGCGGCGCGCTGGGGGGCCCGGGTCGGGGCATCGGCCGGGACGGCCGGCGCCAGGATCGCGGTCACGCCGGTGGAGGTCGTGGCGGCGGTCGTCGCCGGGGTCAGCGGCGCGCGGACGCGGTCGAACACGGAGGCCGCCGCGGAACCGGTCGCCTGCGAGGCGGACGCGACGCTCACCGGGTCGGGCAGCACCTGGTGCCCGGAGCGGGCCTGCCCGCCGGAGAGCGGCCAGTCGCTGAAGCCGAGGACGTGGACGTTGAGGCCGGTGAGCGAGCCGCCGATGAGCACGGCCGCAGCGGCCATTCCCGCTCCGAACATCGCGGCCCCACGTGCACGGCTTCGCAGCCGTGCAGCCGGCGTCAACTGCGCTTCCACGATCCGTGTATCGGCCATTCGTCCAGGAACTTGAGTCCGAGCTTCAGCGGTTGGCGCCCGTCCGTGGGACGCGGCCGCCGACACTACCGGGCTCGGAGGCGGGTCCGCTGCGCGCGGCGATACCGAGCACCCGCATCGCCTTGAGACCGAGCGAGAGCTTCTCCCGGCCGTCGCTGGAGTTCACGTCCAGGCCGCTGAGATCGCGCACCCGCTCCAGGCGGTAGCGGATCGTGTGGCGGTGGGTGAAGAGGCGCTGGGCGGTCCCGGCGACGTTGCCGTCGGCCTCCAGGAACGCCTCGAGGGTCTTGACGAGGTCGGTCTCGTACTGCTCGTCGTAGGCGACGAGCGGCTCGACCGTCTCGGCGTAGAAGCGCTGCAGCTCCGCGGGGTCCTCGCTCATCGCCGACAGCAACAGGCGGTAGGCCCCGGTCTCCTCGAACGCGAGCGCCTCCTCCTCGGGATGGCCCTTGGCGACGTTGGCGGCCAGCAGCGCCTCGTTGCGGGCGCGCGACAGCTCCGGGGCGGTGACGGCGTGGCGGCTGCGACCCAGCGCGAAGCCGAAGCCGGTGAGCGTGGCGTGCAGCTCGCGGAGGATCGCGTCGGCGGCGCGCGTGGCGGCCTCCTCGTCGGCGCCGGGCAGCAGCACGACCGCCTCGGCCTCGAGGCCGTCGCTGCGGGCGCTGAGGATCGCGACCGACGCGGGCAGCGCGGCGCGGGCGCCGCGCTGGGCGACGGCCAGGAACCGGGCGCGCCAGCCCTCTTCGGAGGGGGCCAGCGGGTGGGCACGGGCGACGACGACGGACCCGCCGCGCTCGACGTCGACGCCGAGCGCACGGCCGCGGTCGACCGCCGTGTCGTCGAGGGGCCCGGCGCGGCGCAGGAGCTCGTCGACGAACGCGCCGGTGGCCTCCTCGGAGGCGCGCTCGGGCCCGCGGACGCGCTCGACCTCGGAGGCGATGAGCGTCGCGACCAGGCGCGTCATGCCCGGGCCGAGGTCGGACCGGGCGCGCATCCGCAGCTGCCCGACGATGGTGTCGGCGACGCGCAGGTCGTGCGTCGTGACGCCGGCGCCGCCGGCCAGCAGCGAGCGCTCGTCGGCCGGGGAGCGCGCCGCGACGGCAAGCACCGCGCTGGAGCGATCGATGAGGGCGAGGCTCGCGTCAAGGGCTCGGGCCGCGGCCCGAACGACCTCGGGCAGGCCCGCACCGGACTCGACGGCCTCGGTGATCGCGTCGAGCGCGGCGAGGTCGAAACCTGCCATGGCGCTGGTAGCCGGCATGGACATGGCTCAGGGAAGGCTATCTGTCAGGTCGCACGCCGCCGCTCGCGCGGCCCGGCGCCGCTCAGACGGAGCTGGTGATGCGGTCCCAGAACCAGACGATGGCCAGTCCGCCGCCCACGCCCAGCCCGATGAACGCGGCGAGCACGTAGAGCGACAGGAACGCGGCGGCGAGCCGCTGCGGGACGGTCGAGTACGAGGTCCAGGCCGGACGCGCGATGAGCCACACGAAGGCGATCAGCGCGATGAGGCCGCACCCGACGCCCACGATGTAGGTGACGCTCTGGTTGGAGAGGTTGCTCATGTCGGCACCCGATTCTTGCCGAAGTAGGCGACGAGCAGCCCGACGACGCCGCACAGGGAGTAGATCGTGGCGGACATCGCCCAGCCGCCGAGCACGTCGGTGAACCAGTGTGCGTGCAGGTAGACGCGGGTCAGGCCGACGATCACGGCGACCGCGATCCCGAGCACGACGAGGAACGCCCGGCCGGCCAGCCACGGGACGAAGCGCGAGAGCAGCACGGCGACCGCGACCCAGACGACGGCGTACGCGGCGTGGCCCGACGGGTACGCCGACCCAGCGGTCTCGACGAGCGCGTCCTCCGGTCGCGGCCGGTCGACCAGCGCCTTCGTCGTGTGGCTGGCGAGGATCACCAGCGTCGTGCCGACGACGAGCACCCCCACGCCCATCCAGGCGCGCCAGCGGGCCAGGATCGCCACCGTGACGAGGCACAGCGGGATGACCACGTAGAGCGTGCCCAGCGTGGTCAGCGCCTTGGAGATGTCGACCAGCCACGTGGTGTAGAGCTCGTTGGCGATCGAGACCGCGCGCTGGTCGGAGAACGGGAGCGGATCGACGGGGCCGACGGAGACGGCGAATGCGATGAAGGTGAACGAGCCGACCGCCGCCACGGCCAGCAGCGTGGTGACCTCCAAGCCGAGGTCGCCGGGCGTGAAGCGCTCCCAGGCGAAGCGCGCCGGGCCGGCGAGACGGCGGGCGAGCGGCACGATCCCCCGGTAGACGACCGGCCGCGCGACGCCGGCGAAGGGGCGCAGCAGCGGCCGCTGCGACTGCTCGTGTAGCCAGATGTGGGCCTTGGTGCGGTTCTCGGGGACGCGCAGGAAGCGGAAGGCGGTGACCACGCCGACGACGAGGATGATGACCGTGGCCAATGCGAGGGCGCCGCGGCTGGCGTAGTTGGCGACCGTGCCGAACGACTGCCAGAAGACGTAGCCCAGGACGCAGAACGTCGTCCCCCACAGCCCGGCCCCGATGACGTCGTAGGGAAGGAAGCGCCGCAGCGGCATCCCGGACGATCCGGCGATGAACGGCGCGACCGCTCGCACGAGCCCGACGAAGCGGCCGATGAGGATCGCCTTGCCGCCGTGGCGGTCGAAGAAGCGCTCGACGGTGACGAGCCGCTCGTGGGTGATCTTGAAGCGGGGCCCGTGCTTCTCCAGGAACTGGCGGCCCAGCCGCCGCCCGAGCATGAACGACGTCAGGTCGCCCGCGACGGCGCAGAACCACACGATGGCGATCAGGGCGAAGATGTTGATCTGGCCCTGTCCCGCGACCACGCCGCCGACGAGGATCGTCGTCTCCCCGGGGGCGATCAGCCCGATGAACGCGCCGGTCTCGGCGAAGGCCATCACCGCGACGAGCAGGTAGGTCCACGGACCGAGCGCCTTGCCGAGGTCCCCGATGACGTGCTCGGCGCTGGGGAGGTGGACCAGGCCGGTGGAGTAGACGGTTGCGGCGATCGCGGCGATGACGCCGAGGCTCAGCTCGACGCGGCCGAGCTTGCGCCGGCGCACCCACAGGTAGATGGCCAGCGCGATCGCGCCGACGAGCCAGATCGGCTTCATCGCAGCGGCCCCCAGCCCGGTTCGGGCCCGGCGATCAGCGGCGTGGGCGTGCGACCGGCGAGGACGAAGGTCGCCGCGGCGCGGGCGCGGCGCAGGCCGTGCGGGCCGAAGAAGAGACCCAGCACGGTCGGCCCCGAGCCGCTGACCATCGCGTGATCGGCTCCCGCCGCACGCGCCTGGCCGAGGGAGTCCGCGATCGCGGGCTGCAGCGAGAGCGCGGCGGGCTCGAGGTCGTTGACGAGGAGCTCGAGCGGGAGGTCGCCGCCCGTGGCCAGCGCCTCGTCGACGTCGGCCAGGGCCTGCGCGAGGTCGTCGGCGTCGCGGGGCAGGCCGAGGCGGTCGGCCTCGCCGTAGACGGCCGCGGTCGAGAGCGGCTGCGCTCCGGGCAGGACGAGGACGCCGAACGGGGCCCCGTCGGGCAGCCGGCGCACGTGCTCGCCCGCCCCGGTCGCCAGCGCACGGCCCGGTCGCACCTGGGCGGGGACGTCGGCGCCCAGCGTGGCGCCGAGGCGCTGGAGCAGCGGCT
>JAOPZL010000151.1 GCA_025964175.1 Solirubrobacterales bacterium | reverse complement strand
GCAGGCCGCGCCACCGCCCCAGACGCCCACCCCCACCCCCCCGGCCGAGCCTCCGCCCGCCCGGCCGACCCCGCTGCACCGCGCGGATCAGCTCGGCGAGGGATCGGATCCGAGCCCGTTCCCCGCGCGCGACCCGCGTCCGCGAATCATGGCCGGCGATCCGCTCGCGCACGTCGCCGAGCGGGTCTCGCACCATCTCGTCGACCACCGGACGCTCACGGTGCTGCTCGTCGAGCTCGACGGCGTCGATCGCCTGATGACCGCGGGCGACGAGGCGATGGAGGCCGTCGCGCGGGCGGAGATCGCCATCGAAGGGCTGCTGCGGCCCGGCGACGGCGCGCGGCGTGAGTCGGCTGGGCGCATCTGGGTCACCCTCCCGGGCACCGGCGCCGCCGGCGCCCGCGCGCTGGCGCTGCGCATCTCCGTGGCCGTCGAGCGGGCCGCCAGCCATCGCGGCATGCCGCTGACCGCGGCGATCGGCATCGCCGTGTTCCCGTCCGACGCCACCGACGCCCACGGCCTCGCCGACCACGCCGAGGAGGCGCTCTACGCGGCTCGCGCCGCGGGCCACCGAGGTCCGCAGCCGGCGTAAGGGCCTCATCGCGGCGCCGATCCACCGGGCAGAGCGGCGCAGACGGCCCGCCCGCCCACCCGCCGCTATCTCTCCGAGGCTGCCGCCCCGCCCGGCGCCGCCGCCTCCACGTACGCCACGATCCGGTTGGTCAGGGCCGTCAGGGCCGGGGCCACGGGCTGCATCGCCAGGGGGCGGTCGGCGAGGAGCAGCGAGAGGCGCTCGCCCTCCTCGGGGGCCTTGCGCTCGACCAGGCGGGCCGCGGCGTGGGCGGCGCGGCGGGTCACCCCGGGGTCCACGGTCCAGATCGCCTCGAAGCGGCGGTCGCGGTCGGCCGGGCCGCCGCGCTCCACGCCGCGCTCGGGCTCCCAGGCGACCAGGCAGGCGGCGTAGCCCGGCGCGTCCACGACGACGATCCACTCGTCGCCCAACGCGTCCTGCGGCGCGATCGGCAGCTGCAGGACACCCGCGTCGCGGCTGATCTCGTCGAAGTCGGCGAACACGGTCACCGCGTCGGCGCGCTGGGCCATCCGCCGCCAGCGTGCCTCCACGTGGCGGTAGAAGCGCTGCTCCTGGAAGGCGCCGAAGGTGATCGGCGCGGCGGCGTTCATCATCGCCTCGTCCTCGATCGCCCGTGACATCGCCACCAGCGTCGCCTTGCGCAGCAGCTGCGGCTGCTGGCCACCCGCGATCGCCGCGTAGACCGACGGGCGGTCGGTCGGCAGGTCGTCGCGGCGCGCCTGCTCGATCGCGGCGGGGACGGTCAGCCCGCGGGCGCGCAGGTCCACCACGCGCCGCAGCACCGGGATGACGTCGGGGGAGTAGCGCCGGTAGCCGCTGTCGGTGCGCTCGGGCGTCGGGTAGCCGTAGCGCTGCTCCCACATGCGCAGCGTCCCGGCGGCGATCCCGGTCTCCTGCGCGACGTCGCGGATGGCGAGCGGCTGGCTCATCGGATGAGGTACGGGGCTGTGCACTTCAGGGGTCACGGTCGGGGCCGGCCGAGACCCGAGAGCCCCACGGCCGGCGCCAGCCTAGCCGCAACCCCTCATCCCACGATCCGCCGTGCTCGTACCCACCGGCAATGAACGTCCTGCTCACCGGCGCCACCGCGCACCGCTCGTGCTCCCCACCCCCGTCCTCTCCCCCGGCTGTCGGAGGGGTTCGACGCCGCCGTACGTGCCGCGCTCGCGAACTAACCTCCCGCGGGTGATCGGAAAGCGACTCGCGCGCGCCGGCGGCGCCCTGCTGGCCCTGCTCGTCGTCCTCTTCGCCAACGCCCGGCGGCTGCTGAACACCGACGGCTCCCTGGCCCGGACGACGATCTCCTCGGCCGACGAGCACACGACGACGAACGCCGAGGGCGCGGTCACCTCGACCCAGGAGGCCGACATCGACCTCCCCGAGGACGCGCTGCACCAGCTCTGGAACGCCCACAGCCTGGAGCGGCTGGCCCGCACCTACTGGCGCTTCCTGACCCGCATCACGCTCGGCGCGATCCAGGTCCGCTACCGCGAGGACGGCCGCGACATCTGCCTCTTCGGCTTCGCGCCGCTCTCGCTGCTGACCTTCCGGGCGCCCGAGTACGAGCTCGAGCAGGACCACGGGATCGTCCGCTGGCGCATCGACAAGGGTCTGCTGGTCTCCCGGCGCGGCCACGGAGGCGACGGGTTCCTCGAGATCGACGTGCGCCGATGCCCATCCGACGATCCCGCTCGGGGCCGCCTGCACGTCGAGGTCGAGGTCGCGAACTTCTACCCGGCGATCGCGTCGAGCTTCGGGCGGTGGATCTACGCGAACACGCAGTCGCGCATCCACGTGATCGTCACCCACGGCTTCCTGCGCTCCCTCGCGCGACTGGACCTCGCCCGGTCGCGCGTGGGGCGCTTCCCCGCTGGGACCTAGCCGAAGCGCACGCCGCCCAGCGACCGCAGCTTGGCGCGGTCGTGGATGGCGGAGATGCGGCGCACGGTGCCCGAGCGGGAGCGCATGACGAGCGATTCGGTCGTCGCCGTGCCGCCCTGGTAGCGGACGCCCTGGAGGACGTCGCCGTCGGTCACCCCGGTCGCGGAGAAGAAGCAGTCGTCGGAGGTGACGAGGTCGTCCTGGGTGAGCTGGCGGGTGAGGTCGTAGCCCTGGTCCAGGGCAGCCTGGCGCTCCTCGTCGTTGCGCGGCCACAACCGTCCGACGAGCGCGCCGCCGATGCACTTGATCGCGGTGGCGGAGATGACGCCCTCGGGCGTGCCGCCGATCCCCCACAGCAGGTCGACGGGCGAGCGCTCGGTGACGGCCAGGAGCGCGCCGGCGACGTCGCCGTCGGCGATGAGCCGCACGCGGGCCCCGGCCTTGCGGATCTCGGCGATCCCGGCCCCATGGCGCGGGCGGTCCAGGACGACGACGGTCACGTCGCCGATCTCGATCTGGCGGCGGTCGGCGATGCGGCCCACGATCTCGGTGATCCCGAGGTCGAGGTCGAGCAGGTCGGCGATGTCCGACGCGCCCGCGAGCTTCTCCATGTAGACGAGCGGACCGGGGTTGAACATCGAGCCGCGGTCGGCGAGCGCGATCACGCTGAGCGCGTTGGGCATGCCCTTGGCGGTCAGCGTCGTGCCCTCGAGCGGATCGACGGCGATGTCGACCTGCGGCGGCGAGCCGTCGCCGATCTGCTCCCCGTTGAAGAGCATCGGGGCCTCGTCCTTCTCCCCCTCGCCGATCACGACGAGCCCGTCCATGTGCACCGATCCCAGCATGTGGCGCATGGCGTCGACGGCGGCCTGGTCGGCCGCCTCCTTGTCGCCGCGGCCGACGAGGCGCGAGGCGGCGAGCGCGCCGGCCTCGGTGACGCGGACCAGTTCGAGCGCGAGGTTGCGGTCAGGATGCTGCTGCGTGGAATCGCTCATGGAACGGGGGAGCCTACCCAGGCCTCCCGGTTCGTGAGGGCTTCGTGAGAGCGAGCGGCCGCGGCTCCCGATCGGCCACCAGCACCGTCCCGGTGACGACGAGCTAGCCCACCGGCTGGACCGACGCGGCGATCTCCACCAGCCGCTCGGGACGCCACGGCCCCTGCGCGGTGAGCCGCAGGTGCAGGCCGTGGGCCTCCCAGGTCAGCTCGACCGCGGGGCGCAGCGAGGGCTGCGCCTCGACCAGCTCGGCATCGCGCCACGTGCCGGTCGTCCCGGCGATCGGCACGACACGCGCATCGGTGTCGCCGGGCCAGCTGCGCGGCGGCGGCGCATCGAGCCCGACGTAGAGGGCGATCCGGCCGGGTGCGCCGGCGCGCGAATCGTCGAGGTTCCAGACGATCTCCACGCCCTCGTCCGACTGCGCGCGGACGTCGGTCCAGCGCGTCAGCGGGAGGGTGGCGGTGGGCAGCGGCACCGGGCGCCCGAGGTGGGCGTCGGCTCCGGCGATGCCGTCGAGGGGCTCGGGGCCGGGCAGGGGCGGCTCCACGGGGGCGTCGTCGCCCGGCCGATCGTCC
>JAOPZL010000250.1 GCA_025964175.1 Solirubrobacterales bacterium | reverse complement strand
CGTCGTGCGGGCGCACAGTGGCCTGCGGCGAGCAGCGCGCCGCCCGGCAGGTCGCCGGGCGGACCATCGAACGCCGTCCGCTCATCCCACCATCTCCCGCGCCGGACCGCCGGGCACGAACATCGGCAGGCAGTCGGCCAGCGGCGCGACCGCGACGCGCAGCAGCGCGGGGCCGGGCTCGGCGAGGGTCGCCTCCAGCGCGTCGGCCAGCTCGTCGGGATCCTCGACCGACCGCGCCGCGACGCCGAACCCGCCGGCCAGCAGCCGCCAGTCCAGGGATTCGCCGAACTCGCTCGCCGCGCGCCGGCCCTCCCAGAACATGTCCTGCTGCTGGCGGACCATCCCCAGCGAGCCGTTGTCGATCAGGATGACCTTGACCGGCAGCCGCTCCTGCACCGCGGTCGCCAGCTCCTGCAGGTTCAGCAGCAGGGAGCCGTCGCCGCTGACACAGACGACCTGCGCCTGCGGGAACGCGGCCTGCGCGCCGAGCGCGGCCGGCAGACCGAAGCCCATCGTCCCCAGCCCGCCGGAGGTGAGCCAGCGGCGCGGCTGGTCGAAGCGCAGGCGGTTGGCCGCCCACATCTGGTGCTGGCCGACGTCGGTGGTGACGATCGCGTCGCCGCGGACCGCCCGCTGCAGCGCGTCCAGCGCCGCCTCGGGGTCGATCGTGCCCTCCTCGGTCGCCAGCTCGCGCGCCGGGTGGGTGTGCTCGGCGCGCCAGCTCTCGATGCGGCGCCACCACGGCGTCCACTGCCCCGGCCCCGGGGCGAGCGTGGAGAGCTCGCGCAGGATCCCGGCGAGCGCCTGCTTGGCGTCGCCGACGACCGGCACGTGCGCCTCGACGTTCTTGGAGATCTCCGCGGCGTCGACGTCGATGTGGACGATCTTCGCCCCGCGCGCGAACGAGGCGAGCTCGCCGGTGACGCGGTCGTCGAACCGCGCCCCGACGGCGATGATCAGGTCGGCCTCGTCCATCGCCCAGTTCGCCACCCGGGTCCCGTGCATGCCGAGCATGCCCAGCCAGCGCCGGTCGGAGGCGGGAAACGCGCCGAGGGCCATCAGCGTCGTGGTCACCGGCAGGTCCAGGCGCCGCGCGAGATCGGTCAGCTCGGGCGCGGCGTCGGCGGCGACCACGCCGCCGCCCGCGTAGAGGACCGGCCGGCGGGCCGTGGCGATCGCGGCCGCGGCTCGGCGCAGCTGCTTGCCGTTGGGGACGACGCGCGAGCGGTAGCCCGGGAGCGACGGCTGCTCGTTGCCCGCGCGGGCGGGGCTCTTGATGGCGTCGGCGGGGACGTCCACCACGACCGGGCCGGGGCGCCCGGTGCGCGCGACGTGGAACGCCTCGTGGATCGACTGGGCGATCTCGTCCGCGGACTGGACCTCGATCGAGTGCTTGACGATCGGGTGCGTCATACCGATCACGTCGCACTCCTGGAAGGCCATCGTGCCCTTCAGGTGCGTCGCGACCTGGGCGGTGATGAACACGGTCGGCACCGAGTCCATGTACGCGTCGGCGATGGCGGTCATGAGGTTCGTCGCCCCGGGACCGCTGGTCACGATGGCCACTCCCACGCGGCCGGTCGCCTTGGCGTAGCCCTCGGCCGCGTGGCCGGCGCCCGCCTCGTGGCGGACCAGCACGTGGCGGATCGACGACTCGTGCAGGGCGTGGTGGATGCCCAGCGACGCTCCGCCGGGCAGCCCGAAGACCGTCTGCACGCCCTCCGCCTCGAGGGCTCCGATCAGCCGGTCGGCGCCGCGCATGACGACCTCCGAGAACGATCAGCGGCGGTGATGGCGGGAATGAGTACGACGGGAAGGACGGCGGCGAGAATGCGCATGGAGGCGCTCCTTGACGGAGAGGGGGGACGAGCGAGAGACGTGACGGCCGACGGGCTGGAGAGCCCGTGCGACCTAGCGAATGCCGGTGATGAGACCGGCTACTCGCACGCCGACGGAGACGCCTGCGAGGGCGCTCGGAAGTCGAGTCGGCGTGAGGTGACGGGAAGTCACGGCAGGGATGATGTCAGATCGCCGCGCGGGCTCGCAACCAGCACCGCGCGGCGGCGTGGCGCTGCGCCAGGTTCGTGATCTTCGTCCGCTGCCCGGGTTGCAGTGTCATCTGCCCGGCCGCGCAAGGAGACTCACACCATGGTCCGCCTCACCAGCTCCGCTCTCGCCCTCACCGCCGTCCTCGCCGTTCCAGCCGTTGCAACGGCATCGGATCGCGACCACGACGGCATCCGTGACTCCTGGGAGAAGCGCAACCACGTCACGAGAGCCGGCGGGGATCCCGACCGCGACGGGCTGCGCAATCGCCAGGAGTACCGCCTCGGGACCAACCCGCGCAACGCCGACAGCGACGACGACGGCATCGAGGACAGCGAGGAGAACGCCGGGACGGTCACGTCCTTCACCGCAGGCGTCCTGACCATCACGTTGGCCAACGGCAGCAAGCTGGTCGCCAACGTCACGGCCAAGACCGAGATCGACTGCGGCACGCGCGGCGACCACGGGTTCGAGAACGACGACGAGTCGGGCGACGCGCGCGCCGTCGTGGCGGGTCGGGGCGCAGAACGCGAGTCCGACGACGACGAGGCCGACGACTGCACGACCGCCGACCTGGTCCCGGGCACCGTCGTCCACGAGGCCGAGGTGGGCGGCACGGCCGCCGGCGTCGTCTTCAAGCAGGTCGAGCTCGTCAGGTAGGCGAGCCCGACGCCGGCCGCCCCAGCGCGGCTGAGCCCAGTCCGACGGGCGCGGCCGTCGTGGCCCTCAGGCCGCGGCGGCGCGCACGTCCTCGCCCCATGGCGCCGGCTCCAGCGTGCCGTCCAGCAGCGAGCGGTAGACGCCGTCCCACACGCGCGCGGCCTCGCGGGAGCCGTGCCACTTGACCGCGAACTCGCGCGACCGGCGGCCGATCTCCAGCCGCTTCTCCGGGTGGTCCATGAGGTCGATCAGCACGTCGCGGATGGTGTCCGGGGTGGCGCTGATGACGGGCAGCTCGTCGGCGTAGCCCGGCACCTCGCGGCGCATCTGCTCCAGCCACTCGGGGCGGATGAAGCACACGACCGGCTTGCCGAGCATCATCCCCTCGCGCGCCGTGGCGCCGAAGAAGCCGGCGGTGAGCATGTCGACGAAGACGTCGGCCTGCGCCTGGTAGTAGCGCAGCTCGCGGTTGGGGACGTCCTTGAAGAAGAGCAGCTCGATGTCGCGCCCCTCGGCCTTGAGCTCGTCGATCAGCGGCAGGTAGACGTGGGTCGACTTCGTGTTGCGCATCGACCCGGCCTGGGAGCGCGTGTCCGCGTTGCCGACCGAGTGGTAGACCTTGAACGTCTCGTCGCGCAGCCCCATGCGGAAGTTGCTGGGCACGAGCAGGTCTGGCTGCCACAGGTCCTCGTCCAGGCAGTACACCCACGGGTTCTCGTGGACGTTGGGCGCGACGTTGGAGTCGACGCGGTTGCCGCCCAGCAGCGCGACGTAGTCGGCCAGTTCGTTGCGGACCTCGCCCCACGCGAGGTTGAGGTCGTCGGAGCAGACGTCGGGGCGCGACTGGAACGGGCAGTCGTCGCACGTCGGGTACGGCGGCCAGGCGCGGTAGCTGGACTGCGCGACGCCGTCCAGGCAGCCGTTGTTCGTGTAGACGATCTTCTTGCCCAGGCGCCGCAGCAGCCGGATCTCGTCGTAGTCGTGGAAGCGGTGGGCGGCGAAGTCGTGGACCGCGTCGCCGAAGCGCAGGCCGTGCGCGTTGGCGAAGTGGAAGACGTCGTACTCGCGGGCCGCGCGGGCGAAGAAGGCGGCCTGGCGAGCGAGGTCGCGGCGCCGGTTGCCGACCATCCGCAGATCCTCGCCGTGGTAGTGCCCGGCGTGTCCGCCGTCGATGTTGACGACGTCGGCCTTCCACCCCAGCTCACGCAGCCGGCGCGACAGGTACCAGTGGTTGTAGTAGGCCTGGCCGACGAAGAGAACCGAGCGACGCACGGTCGTTGAGGCTAGTGCGGATCGACGCGGCCACCGCGGGGCTCAGGGCCTACCGATGGACACGCGCAGTCGTGACGACGCTCTGCCCGTTCATCGCGCGCTCGGTCGCCCTCCGCCCCCGGCTCCGTGGTGAGCCGGGGGCGGATGAGCCGGTCGTTGCGAACGGTCTTGCCCTAGCGACCCGTGTCGCGGTCGCGGGCTTCGTTGGTGCCGCCGGCCCAGTAGGGCTCGCGGCTGCCGGACTTGGCCAGCCCGCGACTGACGAGATAGGCGCCCGTCACGATCGCGAAGTACAGCCACGTCTGATTGGCAAGGAGGCGATCGTCGTGGCCGTCGCCCGCCTTGGTGACCAGGCCGGCGATCAGGATCGCCACCGATGCGACGATGTAGACGTAGAACTCGCTCGTCTTGAACGACTGACGCGTCTCAGTGCTCAGACGCTGATCACGGCCCCGTGCTGAGCCGGCCGTACCGGCGCCACGAGTAGAGATGTCAGCAGCCATTGATGAGAGCCTCCCGGTTGGTTGGACACGAGCCAATTTCCCGCGGGCCAGGAACAGCAAACCGGAGATTTCGCGGCTGCCGACGAGCCCCGTGTGTGTCCTGCCCTGGCCCGACGGGGCGCTAGCGGACGGCGTCCGCCTCGCGCACCGACCACTGCGTCGCCGGCCGCAGCGATCCCCGCACGATCGTCCACGGCCAGCGATCCCCGCTGCCGTCGTGGGCGACGTTCACGGCCGAGAAGGTCAGCGCGCGCTCGACGAAGTCCAGCGTCAGGCCGATCAGGCGGTGCATGCCGACGTCCAGCGACAGCTCGCCCGGCAGCAGCCCGATGTCGAACGACGCGCGGATCTCGTGGCGCCCGGGCTGCAGGTTCAGCAGCGGCCGGTCGCCGTCGACGTTCTGCACGGTCGCCACGCGCGTCCCGTCCGCGGTGGAGATGCCGAGCTCGAGGACGCCGTCGTCGATCGGCTCGGCCACCGCGAAGGTCATCGACACCGTGAAGGGCTGGCCGAGCTCGATGCGGTCGGTCGGCTGGTCGTCGTCGCCGAGCATCGCGACACGCTCCAGCGTCACCGCGCCGGTCGTCGAGCGCGGGACCTCGGGGCCGATCGTCGCGACGCCGCCGTCCTGGGTCGCGCCGGAGTCGTGCAGGTAGGCGGCGACGACGTCGTTCGTCGGCCCGCTCGCGCGCACCTGGCCGGCGTCGATCCAGTAGCAGCGCGTGCACAGCCGCTGCACGGCGCTGAGCTGGTGGGAGACGAACACCACGGTGCGCCCACCGCCGGCAAGGTCGTTCATCTTGCCGAAGCACTTGCGCTGGAACTCGGCGTCGCCGACCGCCAGCACCTCGTCGACGAGCAGGATGTCGGTGTCCAGATGCGCCGCGACCGCGAACGCCAGGCGCACGTACATGCCGCTGGAGTAGCGCTTGACCGGGGTATCGAGGAACTTCTCGATGCCGCTGAACGCGACGATCTCGTCGAACCGCGCCTCGACCTCGCGCCGGCGCATCCCGAGGATCGTCCCGCTCAGGAACACGTTCTCGCGCCCCGACAGCTCGGGGTGGAAGCCGGTCCCGACCTCCAGCAGCGTCCCGACGCGGCCGGTCATCTCGATGCGGCCCTCGGTCGGCGGCGTGATCCGCGAGAGCGTCTTCAGCAGCGTCGACTTGCCCGCGCCGTTGCGCCCGACGAGGCCGACGACCTCGCCCCGCTTGATCTCCAGGTCGACGCCGCGCAGCGCCCAGAAGTCGCTGCCGGTGCTGGCCCGGCGCCCGATCCGCTCGCTCAGCAGGTCGGTCTGCGCGCCGCCGAGGCGGTAGCGCTTGCCGAGCCCGCTCACCTTGATCGCGGTCGCGCCCGTGGGAGCCACGCCCATGACGTCAGATGACATCGGCGAAGCTCCGCTCGGCGCGGGTGAAGTAGAACGCGCCGCTGATCAGCAGCACGACGGCGGTCGCCATCGGTATGAGCAGCAGCCAGCCCGGCCAGACGGCGTCGGGGAACATCATCCAGCGATACGCCTCCAGGACGCCGACGAGCGGGTTGAGCGCGTAGATCGGCTGCACCGAATCGGGGACGGTGTCGAACGGGTACACGATCGGCGTCACGAACAGCCCGATCATGATCAGGAAGGGCACGACGAGCCGGATGTCGCGGTACTTCACGTTCAGCGCGCTGAGCCACAGGCCCGCTCCCAGAGCGACGACGAGCGTCAGCACCGCCAGGAACGGCACGAGCAGGATCTGGATCGGCGGCACGACCCCGTAGGCGAGCTGCACGATCAGCGCGACGATGAACGCGGGCACGAAGTCGATCGCCGGCGGCAGGACCGCGGCGAGCGGGATGATCATGCGCGGGAACCAGACCTTGCCGATGAGCTCGCGGCTGTTGACCGTCGAGTCGGAGGCGAACTGCATCGCCTGGCTGAAGTACAGCCACATCGCCATCCCGGTCAGCGCGAACACCGGGTAGGGCACGTTCGCGCCCGACGGCACCTTCGCATAGTGGCCGAGGAAGACGGAGAAGACGACCGCGAGCAGCAGCGGCTGCAGGATCGCCCACACCGTCCCGATCAGCGTCTGGCGGTAGCGGATCGAGACGTCGCGCTTGACCAGGAAGAAGGCCAGGTCGCGGTAGTCCCACAGCTCGCGCAGGTTGGGTGCCTGCCAGCCCTTGGCCGCCTCGATGACGCGGGTCTCGGCCAAGATGACTAGGCCGCCGTTGCCATCTGCGCGGCGTGCTTCTCGATGCACGACGCGATGAAGTCCGCGTTCTCGCGAGTCCAGGCGATCTGGCGCTCCAGGCCGTCGCGCAGCGCCACCGACGACCGGAAGCCCAGCTCGCGCTCGGACTTCTCGGGGGCGCCGAAGCGCTTGCCGGAGCGGTCCCAGTCGCGCGCGGGCGCGACCTCGACCGACCCGGAGCCGGCGAGCTCGACGATCGTCTGCGCCAGCTCGAGGATGGAGGTCTCCACGCCGCTGGCCAGGTTGTAGACCCCGCCCGGCTCGCCGCCGTCGGCGCACGCGATCAGCCCGCGCGCCATGTCCTCCACGTAGATGAAGTCGCGCGTCGCGATCCCGCCGTTGTCCAGCGGCAGCGCCTCGCCCGCCAGCGCCTTCCAGACGAACGTCGGCGTGACGTTGCGCCACACGGTGTTGACCGTCCCGCGCCAGCGCCCGGCGCCCAGCACCTCGCCCGGCCCGTAGACGTTCTGGAAGCGGGCCTTGACGATCGGCAGCCCCTTGCGCATCCAGAAGTAGTTGCCGTACAGCTCGCCCACGACCTTGGAGATCTGGTAGGGCGAGTCGAGGTACAGCGAGACCGGCGCGTCCTCCTGCGTGGCCGATGCCGACTCGAACGTCTTCTCCGCCACCGTGCAGCCGGCGCCCGCGTAGACGACCTTCTGCAGGTTCGGCAGCTCGCTGAGCCGCATGAACAGGTTCAGCGAGGTGAGCAGGTTGTGCTCGTGATCGGCGATCGGGTCGGCCATCGACGACTGGTTGCCGTGGTAGGTCGACAGGTGGAACGCGAGGTCCAGATCGTCTGGGATCCCGGCGAGCACGTCGGCGTCGTTGATCGAGGCCTCGATCAGCCTGGCGCCCTCGGGCACGTTCTCGCGCTCCGACGACAGCAGGTTGTCGACGACCGTGACCTCGTCGCCGCGCGCCAGCAGCGCGCGGACGAGGTTGGAGCCGACGAAGCCGGCCCCGCCGACCACGAGCACCTTGCTCATGCCGCCACCGCGCGAGCGAGCCACTGGCGAGGATTTCGCATCATGAGCGGACCCGCAGCTCCTCTTCCTTGAGGTGCGTGTAGGTCTGCTCGATGCCGTGCTCCTGGTACCAGGTGATGGCCTGGGCGACGCCGTCCTCCATCGAGACGCTCGTCTTCCAGTCGAAGTCGGCGTTCGTGCGCGACGGGTCCAGCAGGATCGACTCGGCGTCGTCGGCGGCGCGCGGGCGCACCTCGACGTCGATCTCGCCGAGGTTCAGCGCGGCGGTCGTCGCGTCGAACAGCTGCTTGATCGAGACGTCGCTGCCGCTCGAGACGTGGTAGGCACCGGAGCCGCGGCCGTCGAGGGCCTTGACGACGACGTCGACGAGGTCGGTGACGAACAGGAAGTCGCGCCGCGTGTCGGTCACGAAGCAGGCCTTGTCCTGGCTCAGGCGGCTGAAGAACGTCGGCAGCGGGCCCGACAGGTTGCGCGGGCCGTAGACGTTGGCCAGGCGGAAGGAGACCCAGTTCAGCGAGCTGAGGCGGATGTAGTCCTCCCCGGCGGTCTTGGAGATCGCGTAGGACGAGTCGTACGGGCGCAGCGGGTGGTTCAGCGTGATCGGCTGCTCCTGGGGCTTGACCCCGTAACAGAGCGCGGTCTGGAAGTAGATGAAGCGCTGCACGCCGGTGCGCTCGGCGGCCTTGACGACGATCGCGGTGCCGAGCGCGTTGGTGCGCGCGTCCTCGGCCCAGGCGTCGGGGTCCTTGTAGGAGGCGGCGGCGTGGACGATGGCCTCGGGGCCGAAGTCGTCGACGACGCCGTTGAAGAACGACTCGTCGGCGATCGAGCCCTCGACGATCGTCAGGCGCTCCTGCGGCGTGAGGTTGTCACGGCGCGACGTCGCGTACGTGTCGACGGTGAGGACCTCGTGGCCCTCGGACAGGAGGCGATCGGCGAGGTTGGAGCCGATGAAGCCGCCACCCCCGGTGATGAGAACCTTCATGGGGTCCTTTCGGTCGTGAGAAGTGATTTGAACTCCGACTCGCGGTCGTGGAAGCGCTGCTGCCACAGCTCGAGGCTGAACATGCCCCAGAACGAGCGGCCGAACTTCGCCTCGCCATCGAGCGCGGCGAGCACGGCACGGTTGTCGAACAGCTCGCGGTCGTTGGCGAAGACCTCGCGCACGTAGTCGCGCGCAGGGCCGCGGGCCCAGTCGACCAGCGGAACGGGGAAGCCCATCTTGTCGGTGCGCTGCTGGACGCGCTCCGGGACGGCGGCGCGCGTGGCGCGCGCGAAGACGTGCTTGAGCTTGCCGCCGGGGAACTTCACGTCGGCGGGGATGGTGGCGGCGAGCTCGACGAGCGGATGGTCCAGCAGCGGCACGCGCGACTCCAGCCCGTGGGCCATCGAGACGCGGTCCTCGACCTGCAGCAGCGCGGGGAGGAGCGTCTTGAAGTCGAAGTGGGTCATCTTGTCGAAGTAGGACTGATGGCCGACGTTGGAGCCGTTGAAGATGTCGGAGAACTGCAGGAACGGGTCGTAGTCGCTGCCGATCGAGACGAGCTTGCCGACGTCGGGCGCGCGGTTGATGAGCCGGAAGTAGCGCTCGTCGAGCTCGCCGAAGAGCCCGTCCTTCCAGAACTGCTGGAGCATCGGCTTGTAGGACCGCAGCGACGCGAGCTGGGGGATGATCGACTCGTAGGTGACGACGAAGTTGCCGCTGCCCGTCGTGCCGTCGATCGCCGCCTTGATGCACTGCTCGAAGTAGGCGATCAGGTAGCGGGTGTAGCCACCGAAGATCTCATCGCCGCCCTGGCCGCCGAGGATCACCTTGACGTCGCTGGCGGCCGCCTCGCTGACCACGAACTGCGGGAACGAGCCGGGTCCGGCGACCGGGAAGTCGAGGTGGTAGATGACCTTCTCGATGTCGCGCGTGAACGCCTCGACCCCGATGTCGACGACGCTCAGATCCAGGCCGCGCTCGTCGGCGACGGTCCGCGCGTAGGAGGACTCGTCGTACTCGGGCCCCTCGGTGAAGCGCCCGACGAACGCCTTCAAAGGATCCTCGGTGTAGACCGAGGCCAGCCCCGCGACGGCGGAGGAGTCCAGGCCGCCGGAGACGTAGGCGCCGACGGGGACGTCGGAGCGCAGGTGCATGCGCACCGAGTCGTGCAGCAGCGCCTCGACCTGCTCCTCGAACCACTGCTCGCGGTGGCCCCAGTCGAGGTCGTAGTAGACCTCCCAGTAGCGCTCGGTGGTCACCGTGCCGTTGCGGACGATCAGGCGATGGCCGGGCTGCAGCTCGCTGACGCCGGCGAACAGGGTCTTGCCGGCGAGGCAGAACTGGAAGGCGAGGTAGTCGCGCAGGCCGTCCTGGTCGGTCTCGATGGACGGCAGGAACGGCAGCAGCGCCTTGGCCTCGGAGGCGAAGTAGAGGACGTCGCCGACCTGCGCGTAGTAGAGCGGCTTGATGCCGAAGCGGTCGCGCACGAGCAGCAGCTCGTCGTTGGGCTCGTCCCACAGGCCGTACGCGTACATGCCGCGCAGGTGGTCGACCGCGTCGTGGCCCCAGCGCTCGTGGGCGCGCAGCAGGACCTCGGTGTCGGTCCGGGTGCGCCAGCCGCCACCGCCGTCGCCGAGCTCGGTGCGCAGCTCGGGCCAGTTGTAGACCTCGCCGTTGTAGGTGATGACGCTGTGGCCGGCGCCCTCCATCGGCTGATGCCCGGCCGAGGACGTGTCGAAGATCGACAGGCGGCGGTGCGCGAAGCCGACGTGGCCGTGCGGATGGGCCCACGTTCCGTGGTCGTCGGGACCGCGATGCGCGATCAGCTCACCCATCACGTCGAGACGACGCGCGAGGTCGGGCACGGTCTGCCCGCGCAGGTTGATGGCTCCAGCGATGCCGCACATGGCGTTGTCGAACCCAACGGACGGACCACCGCGAAGTCGCGGGGGAAGGGCCGGGCGCGACCGCTCAGCCTAGTCGCGTGGCCGGGCGGGTCCCGTGGCTCAGGTGCTCGACTTGGCGATGCAGTCGTTGATCGTCTGCGTCGCCTTGGCGCTGACCGCGCCCTGGGTGGCGACCTCGAGCACGTTGCCGACGGGCTGCGCGGCGGTCGCGGCGACCGTGGCGTAGTCGGCGGGCCGCTTCTGCTGCAGGGTGATCAAGCGGTCCTGGATGTCCTTGAAGCCGTACTGGGCGGCCTGGACGTAGGGGAAGACGATCAGCGTCATCGGCTTGCCGTCGAGGGTGACGGTGAAGCCGCCACCGCCGCTGCCGAGCTTGGTGGCGTAGTCGACCGTCGGCTGAAACCACTTGAAGGTCTCCGCCGCGGTGCCGCCCACGCACGTCTTGAGGATCGCGAGCTGGGAGCCGGCGTCGATCTGCGGGGGCAGACCCGTGGCGGTCGTGGCGGTCGTCGAGGTGGTCGCCGCGACCGTCGTCGTGTTCGACGGCGTCGTCTGTCCTTCGACCGGGGTGTTGCTCCCGTTGCCGCCGCAACCCGCCAGCGCCAGCAGGGCCACCACCGCGAGCCCAGCTGTGGAGATCCGCGTCATGGAGATGGCCGGATGGTAGAAAAGCGGGGCACATGGCTCGCTCGCGCCCCCGTGTCTCCCCCCTTCTCGCCATGGTCCGCCACGTGGTCGGCGGCCGCCAGCTCGGCCAGCTCGTGCGCGCCCAACCGGTGCTGGAGCTGGTTCGCGAACTGGGCTCCGGCGAGCTGCTGGACGTCGGCAGCGGCGGTCTCGGGCTGGCCGACATGCTGGACTCGCGCTGGAAGGTCACGGCGCTGGACACCGCGTTCGACGACTACGGCGCCTGGCGCCGCGGCCGCGCCCCGCAGACCCGCGCCACCCGCGTGCTCGGCGACGTGCGCCGGCTGCCGTTCCCCGATGACAGCTTCGACGTCGTCGTCGCCCTGGACCTCCTCGAGCACCTCGCGCCCCCCGACCGCCCGATCGCGCTGAGCGAGCTGGGCCGCGTGGCGCGCCGCCGCGTGATCGCCGCCGCACCGGCCGGAGCGGCCGCCCTGGAGGCCGACCGCGAGCTCGCCGCCGGGCTGCGCTCGCCGCCGCCGTGGCTGCACGAGCACCTCGCCAACGGCTTCCCCTATCCCGACGACATCATCGTCCCGCTGCGCGCGGTCGGCGTGGTGCGCGAGATCCCCAACGAGTCGATCGACGCCCACCTGCGCCTCACGCGCCGGGAGCTGTCGGTCGCCTGGTACCTGCCGACGCGGCTGGCGGCACGCATCCTCGCCGCCGGGCTGCGCGACGATCGTCCGTGGGCGACGAGGTTCCTGCGGCGGGTGCGCGGCGGCGACCGCCTCCCGGTCTACCGGTCGATCGTGGTGGCCGAGCTGCCGCCGATCGCGGCCTCGATCTCGTCCTCGAGCTCGGCGGCCAGCGCCGCGTAGTGGAAGCGCTGGGCGATGCCGTCCGGTGCGATCTCGGTGCGGCCGTTGACGAGGTCCGACAGCGCCTGGGCGATCGCGACGGGATCCTCCATCGGCGCGGCCGAGCCGGCCTTGGCCTCGGTGACGATCCGCGCCGCCTCGGTGCGATCGCCGACGACGAAGACGGGGCGGTCGGCGGCCAGGTACTCGAACAGCTTCTGCCCGGTCTCGCTCGGGTTGCCGGTCGTGATGAGCAGCAGCGTGTCCGTCGCGCGCTGCAGTCGCATCGTCGTGGCGCGGTCCAGCGAGCCGAGCACGCGTGTCATCCCGGCGAGATCGGGCGCCTCGATCTGTGCGCGCTCGTCGTCGCGCAGCGGTCCGGCGAACAGGACCTCGATGCGGGCGGCGGTCTCGGGCTCGTCGCGCTTGAGCGCGCGCAACCCGTCCAGGAGCGAGACGGGCGAGCGCTTGGCGTACCCGAGGCGACCGGTGTAGAGCAGCGAGTGGCGACCGGGGGAGAGCAGCCCGTCGGGCGGCGGCCCGGCGAGCGTCTCGAGCTCGTCGAGGTCGAAGCCGTTGGAGATCGTGGTGGCGTGCCGCGCCCCGAGCCGCTCGTTGGCGTCCAGCGCGATCGGCCGCGTGACGGCGGTGACGCGATCGGCGCTGCGGGTCAGCGTGCGGTCCAGGAAGGCGTCCAGCGCGCGCTGGGGGGCGAGCGGGAAGTCGGAGTGGTTGCGCTCGAAGCGCCAGCCGTCGCGGATGTCGGCGATCCACGGCAACCCGAGCCGGCGCTGCAGCGCGAGGCCGATGAAGTTCGTCGAGGGCGGCGGTCCGGTGGTCCAGACGACGTCGGGACGCTCCTCGCGGGCGAGCTTCAGCGCGGCCGGCAGCGCGAACGGCACCCAGCCGACGAGCGCGAGGTCGGGCACGACGACGTCCTCCAGGCGCGACGGCGGCGGGGCGGCGACGGTCGTGGTCGTCTCGCCCTTCGCCTGACCGAGGAGGGCCTCGAAGCCGCTCTTGCGCCAGTTGAGGTTGGAGGCCATGACGTCGCGGGTGCGCACGACGCGGGCCGCGCCCTCGATCGGGCCGCTGCCCGAGACCTTCGAGGTCAGCACCACGACACGGTGGCCGCTCCGGCCGAGGTACTTGGCGAAGCCGGCGGTGCGGCGGGCGGCCGACAGCGGCGACGGCGGCGAGAGGTGGGCGATCAGCAGGATGGTCCGCGGCACGGGGCCGTACGGTAACCCCGCGAATGAACGAGCATGACGACATCACGGCGGTGGTCCCGTGCTTCAACTACGGGGAATGGCTCCGCGAGGCCGTCGACTCGCTGCTGGCCCAGGAGGGCGGCGCGCCCCACGTGGTCGTCGTCGACGACGGCTCGACCGACCCCCAGACGCTGGCGATCCTCGACGACCTGCCCGTCCCGGTCCTGCGCCAGGTCAACGGCGGGCTGTCGGCCGCGCGCAACGCCGGCTATCGCTCCACCGACACGCCCCTGGTCATCTCGCTGGACGCCGACGACCGTCTCCCGCCCAACGCGCTGCGCCTGCTGAAGCGCCCGCTGCTGGAGGACCCGTCGCTCGGCTTCTCCTACGGCGTGACCCAGTTCTTCGGCGACTGGGACAGGACGATGGACTTCCCGCCGCTGGACCCGTTTCGCCTGCTCTTTCGCCACATCATCGGCCCGGTCGGGCTGACGCGGCGCGCGCTGTGGGAGGACGTCGGCGGCTACGACCCGGCCTTCCGCACGGGCTACGAGGACTGGGACTTCTGGCTCGGAGCGCTTGAGCACGGCTGGCGCGGGGCAAAGGTCCAGGAGGTCACCTTCCTCTACCGTCGACACGGCGAGACGATGGTCCACGGCGCCCGCCGCGAGTACCGCCGGCTGTACGGGATGCTGCGCGAGAAGCACGCCGCGCTGTTCCAGCGGGAAACGGAACTGGCGCGCGCGAGCGACGCCGGCGTCCTGGAGCGGGCGATATACCGCTACTTCTGGGGGCCGCGGCCCGTTCCACCCGCCGTGGAGCAAGCCGTCTACCGGCTCGTCTTCCGTTCCTGACGCTAACCTCGGAGCCCTCCTATGCCTCTGCTCAAGCCCAACGTCGGACGTGCGCTGAGCGCCATCGGCGCGCTGATCGTGGTCCTGGCGCTCTTCATGACCTGGTACCGCATCACGCGTGCGGGCGGCACCGTCGACGACACCACCGGCTGGCAGACGTTCACGAACCTGCGGTTCGTGATCCTCGCCGGCGGCATCATCACCATCGGGACCGCGCTCGTCGCGCAGACGCGTCCGGTGCTGATCGTGCGCACGATCCTCGGCCTGATCCTCGCCGTCCTGATCTTCCGGCGCATCATCTCCCCGCCCGACCTCACAGGCGCTGACGTGAAGTCGCAGATCGGCGTCTACGTCGGGTTCATCGGCGCGCTGTTCGTCGCTCTCGGCGGCCTCGTCGACACGGGACGCACCGTGGTCGAGGCCTACCCGAACCTCTGGCGTCCGCCCGCGGCCGAGCTCGGCCGCGGGACGCAGACGCTGGACCGCGGCGACGACGGCAAGTAGCCGACGCCTTCACGCCCGGCGGTGCGCCGCTCCCGTCGTCTTCCGCTGCCCCTGCTCGCCGTCCTGTGCGTGACGCTGGTCGCGGGGCTGGCGTGGGCATTCGCGGTGCCGGCGCTGCAGGGAGCGGACGAGGGCGCGCACTTCGCCTACGTGCAGAAGATCGCCGATGCCCACACGGTCCCGTGGCCGCGCAAGGAGTACGGGCTGCTGCAGGCCGAGTTCTCGCCGTCGGTGTCGACCGAGCAGGCGACGGCCTGGGTGTGGGCAGGGCTGGAGCCGCTGCGCGGAAACCGCGCCGCCAAGCCGCTGTGGACGAAGGCGGACGAGCAGATCTGGGCGCGCGAGAACGCCAAGCTCACGCCCGCCGATCGGCGTGACGGTCAGGGCTCCCAGGCGTTTCGCAACCCGCCCGTCTACTACCTCTCGGCCGCCGTCCCGTACGAGATCGCGGGCGGCACGTTCTTCGATCGCCTGTTCGCGATCCGCGTCTACAACGTCCTGCTGCTGCTGGCCACCGTCGCGCTGACGTGGCTGCTGGCGGGTGAGCTGTTCGCACGCCGACGCGAGTTCCAGACGGTCGCCGCGGCGGCGGTCGCGCTGCAGCCGGTGCTGCTGGACACGATCACGCGGGTCACGCCGGACGCGCTGCTGATCCCGCTGACCGCGGCGGTGCTCTACCTGATGGTGCTCGTCGTGCGGCGCGGGCCGACGGCACGGTTGAGCGCGCTGCTGGCGCTGACGACGATCGCGGCGTGCTTCACGCAGGGCCGGGCGATCGGGCTCGTCCCGCCCGTCTTGTTCGCGTTCGGGCTGGCCTTCTACCGGCGCTTCGGATCGTCGCTGCCGCGTGCGCCGGGACGGCTCGTGTCCGGCGTCGTGTGGGGGGCGGCGATCGTCGCCGTCGCGGTGGTGTCGGCGCTGTGGGCGACGCGCTTCCAGCTCAGCCAGGTCGGTGGCTTCTGGTCCTACCTGTGGCAGTTCTACCTGCCCAAGCTGCCGGGGATGTCGCATCCGATCGGCCCGCACTGGACGGCGACGAACGTGTACCTGGACCGCTTCTTCGGCACGTTCGTGCAGTTCGAGGTCGTGTTCCCCAAGACCCTCCTCGACGGCCTGCGGCTCGTCATCGACATCGGCTTGATCGCGCTCGTGGTCGGCGCGTGGCGTCATCGCGCGGCGCTGCGCGAGCGGCGCGACGTCGTGGTCACGCTGCTGGTGACCGGCGTGCTGTTGATGCTGTCGCTGCACGCGGCGTCGTTTCACGCGCTGCTGTCCAATCCGGCCGATCCGGTGTTCACGGGGCGGTACCTGCTGATGCTGGTCCCGCTCTACGGGATCGCGATCGCGGCGGCGTTGTCGGTGCTGCCCGGTCGCCTGCGCGCGGGTGCTTCGGGTGCGGTGCTGGCCGGCGTCTTCCTGTTGCAGATCAGCGCCTTCGGGCTCGTGGTGGCGCGGTTCTATGCGTAGGTGGGCGATCGCCATCGCGGTCCTCGTGCTGCTCGTCGGCGCGGTGAAGATCGTGCGCCCGTTCGTGGCGGCCCAGCGCGACCAGGCGACGGAGGTCCCGTCGCCGGCGTCGCTGGTGGCGACGTCGACGGTGCCGTTGGCCCCGCGCGAGCCGGTGTGCTTCTCCAACGCGGTCGCGGAGCGCCACAGCGAGGTCATCCGCTTCAAGGTGTCCAGCCCCGCGGGGCCGGCGCCGGCGCTGCGGGTGACGATCAAGGGGCCGGGCTACGACGCGAGGGCGGACATCCCGGCGGGCCTGCAGGACACGCAGATGGCGCAGGCGTTCATCCCCGCGCCGGGGCGGGATGTCCCGGTGCGCGTGTGCATCCGCAACGAGGGCGATCTGCCGATCGCGTTGTTCTCGTCCAATGACCGCACGCGGTCGCGCTCGATCGCGGTCATCCGCGGCACGAGCACGGGGAAGTCGGTGTGGTTCGGCTTCTACGAGCCGTCGGCGCGAGCGATCACCGAGCGCATCCCGGACACGATCCAGCGGATGACGGTCTTCCGCCCACACTGGGTGAAGGTGTGGCTGCTGTGGGCGATCGCGATCCTGCTGCTCGTTGGGGCGCCGGTGGCGGTGATCTGGGCGTACGTTCGCTCGTTGCGCGAGGACGGCGTGGACGACCTCATGAAGGTCGACGTCGCTCGTCCGCGCGCGTGGTGGCGGCGGTACCTGGATTGACGCTCGTCGGTTGAGGTTTGCCTCCAGGGTTCAAAGTGCGATATGACACACGCGCCTGGAGGAGGAGAGGCAAGCGCCCCGTCAGCGCTCAGCCTGTCGCGAAGTAAGCCCATCGGCCCGGAGAATGAAGAAGGGTCACCGGCTCGTGCTTGCAAGAGAGATTCGCGACAGAGCTTGGAGACGGCGGGGCGCTGAGCCGCTCAGCGAGTGACGCGAACCGTGGCGCGGCTGGCGCGCACGGCGCTCGAGCCGGCGTAGCGGACGGTCACCTTGGCGCCCTTCGCGCGGTTCGCGCGCCAGCCGGCGGGCAGCGTGATCGTGGCCCGGTAGCGGCCGCGCCTCACGCGGGTCGTGATCGTCCTGGTCTTCGTCCTGCCCGCGACCTGGACGCGGTAGGTGATCGTGACCGAGCCGACGGCGCGCCGGTCCAGGCGGCCGCGAACGGTGAGGCTGCCGGTCCTGCGGCTGATCGCCGCGGAGGTCACCCTGACTCCGGAGTTGGTCGGGCCTGGGGTGGGCGGCGGTGCGGTCGGGATCGTGGGCGTCACCGGGAAGGAGGGGGCCGTGGGACCCGCGCTCCCTGTTGCGCCGGGCCCGCCTCCGCTGCTTCCGCCTGCGCCGCTGCCGCCGCCGTTCCCGCCGCCGCTGCCGCCACCACCGCCGCCCGCGCTCCCGCCTCCGCCTGCCGCCGCGGTGTAGGTGACGCTGCCGGTCGCGGCGTTGGCGGTGGTGCCGTTGCCGGCCTGGTCGATGGCCCACACCCGAACGACGTAGGTGCCGCTCGCGGGAAGGCTCAGTCCGTCCAGCCGCTGAGCGCCGCCGGTGGCGGGCGTGCTGCCCGAGGTGCAGCTCGAGCCGCTGCACGCATTCCACTGGATGGTGGCCGGCGGCGCGCCCGCGTCCGCGGCGGGGTCGGTCCAGGCAAGGCTGAACGTCGGGCTGGAGCCGCCGCCGGTGACGGAGAGGCCGCTCGGCGCACCCGGGGCGGTGTTGTCGACCTGGACGCTGAACGCGGTCGACTTCGACTCGTTGCCGGCTGGGTCGACGAGCGCCAACTGGA
>JAOPZL010000090.1 GCA_025964175.1 Solirubrobacterales bacterium | reverse complement strand
CTCTACGGCTTCGAGGGGATCGCGCAGTTCTGGGCCGACGAGACGGGCATCACGTTCCCGATCGTCAACGAGGAGCTGTTCTGGGGCGACGCCGGGATCGGCATGTCGCTGATGGGCACCACGCTCGCCGTGGCGGGCATCGCCACCAACGGCACCGGCGAGCAGATGGGCGAGTGGATCCCGCAGTGCTTCGGCACCGAGTCCGAGCCGCAGGTCGGCGCGTTCTGTGTGTCCGAGCCGGACGCCGGCTCCGATGTCTCCTCCTTGCGCACCCGCGCGGTCTATGACGAGGCCAAGGACGAGTGGGTCCTGAACGGCCAGAAGGCATGGGCCACGAACGGCGGCATCGCGAACGTCCACGTGGTGGTCGCGTCGGTCGATAAGGAGCTCGGCGCTCGCGGCCAGGCCACGTTCGTGATCCCGCCCGGCACGAAGGGCCTCGAGATGGGCACGAAGCTGAAGAAGCACGGCATCCGCGCCTCGCACACCGCCGCCGTCCACCTCGACGACTGCCGGATCCCGGGCGCCTGTCTACTCGGCGGCAAGGAGAAGCTCGACGAGAAGATCGCCCGCGCCAAGGAGGGCAAGACCTCCGAGGGCAAGGGCCAGGCGGCGATGAAGACGTTCGAGGTCTCGCGCCCCACCGTTGGCTCCCAGGCCGTCGGCATTGCCCGCGCCGCCTACGAGTTCGCGCTCGACTACGCCAAGGAGCGCGAGCAGTTCGGGCGCCCCATCGTCGAGAACCAGGCCATCGCGTTCGCGCTCGCCGACATGAAGATGGAGATCGACTGCGCACGGCTGCTCGTGTGGCGGGCGTCGTGGATGGGCCGTACCGGCAAGGAGTTCACGGCCGCAGAGGGGTCGATGTCAAAGCTGAAGGCCGGCGAGGTGGCGGTGTGGGCCACCGAGCGGGCGATCCAGATCCTCGGCGGGAACGGCTACACGCGCGAGTTCCCGGTCGAGCGGATGCACCGCGACGCGAAGATCTACACGATCTTCGAGGGCACGTCGGAGATCCAGCGGCTCGTCATCTCGCGCGCCATCTCCGGCATGCAGATCCGTTGAGCTGATGCCCGCGAGCTCGGAGGTCTCGATCCACGGGCGGACCGTGGCCTACCACCGGGAGGGTCCGGTCGGGGCCCCCGTCCTGCTGCTGGTCCACGGGATCGCGGGCAACGCGTCGACCTGGGACGCGGCCCTGCCGCTGCTGGCCCGCGACCACGACGTGATCGCCCTGGACCTGCCCGGGCACGGCGCGTCGGACCCGCCGATCGGCGACTACTCCACCGGGGCCTATGCGTGCGTGCTGCGCGACCTGCTCGAGGTGCTGGAGGTCGACACGGCGACGATCGTCGGCCACTCGCTCGGCGGCGGCGTGACGATGCAGTTCGCCTACCAGTTCCCCGAGCTGATGCAGCGCATGGTCCTCGTCGACAGCGGCGGGCTGGGACGCGAGGTCAGCGCGATCGTCCGCGCCGCGTCGCTGCCCGGATCGGAGCTCGTGATCCCGCTGCTGGCCTCCTCGCCGGTGCGGTTCGCCGGGCGCCTGGCCGGGACCGCGTTGCGCGCGGTGGGTGTCTCGCCGTCGGTGGACCAGCGCGAGAGCGGCCGCTCGCTGGCCGGCCTGGCCGATCCCGAGACCCGGCGCGCCTTCATCGGGACCGTCCGGTCGCTGATGGACGTCCGCGGACAGCGCGTGAGCGCCACGAACCGCCTCTACCTGGCCGACGCGATCCCGACCATGATCGTCTGGGGCGCCCACGACACGATCATCCCGGTGCGTCACGGACACGAGGCGGCGGAGGCGATGCCCAGCGCGCGCTTCGAGCGGTTCGAGGAATCGGGCCACTTCCCGCACGTCGACCAGCCGGAGCGCTTCGCGGAGCTGCTTCGCGAGTTCGTGGCCGAGTCGGTCGCGTCGACCTTCGATCGCGCCGAATTGCGCAAGCGCCTGCTCGCGGAACCCTGAGGCGTCCGCCCCACTCAAGCTCGTCCTTCCGAACACCGATACGTCATACGCATGTCCGACTCCGCGGCAGCCCGGATGGAGGCCGACCTCCGCTTCCACGCCAAGCTCCTGATGGAGCTCGACGCCGCCGTGGTCGCCTGGGACGCGCGCGGCCACGTGACCCACTACAGCCGCGGGGCCGAGCGGCTCTTCGGCTGGACGGCCGACGAGCGGGTCGGCCGGACGCTGGGCGGTGCCTCCTGCGCGATCGAGATCCCGCACGAGGTCGGGCGCGGCGTCGCGTGGGCCGGTGAGCGCGATCTGCCCGCGGCCGACGGGCGGATCATCCCCTGCTCGGTACGGATCTCGCCGCTGCATGCTCCCGACGGCACGCTGGAGGGGTTCATCTCCGTCGCCTTCGACCTCAGCGACCGCAAGCAGTTCGCCGCGCTGCTGGAGCGGCGCGTGCGTCAGCAGGCCGCGATCGCCGAGCTGGGTGAGCGGGCGCTGGAGGGCATGGAGATCGAGGCGCTCAAGCGGCTGGCCGTCGAGTCGGCGGCGGCGCACATGGACCTGGCCGGCGCCGCGTTCATGGAGCACGACGAGGCGGCGGGGCTGCTGCGCCCGGCGGCGACCACCGGACTCGCGCCCCACGTCATCGACGAATGGACGATGCGCACCGACGCGCGGCGCCCGTCCGCCCTCGTCCTGCGCACCGGGGAGCCGATCGTCGTCGACGACTGGAACCTGCCCCACGACTACGAGATGCCGCCGTACGCGGCGACGGTCCCGCACGGCTCGTCGATCGTCGTCGCGGTCAAGGGCCGCGACGCGGCGGTGGGGACGCTCGCCGCCTACGGCCGCGAGACCCACGCCTTCACCGCCGAGGACCTGCACTTCCTCCAGGCCATCGCCAACGTCCTCAGCGACGCGATCGAGCGCGTCCGCGCCGAGTCGGCCATCCGCTTCCAGGCGCTGCACGACCGGACCACCGGGCTGCCCAACCGCGCCCTCTTCCTCGACCGCCTCGGCCACGCGCTCTCGCTCGGGCGCCGCCGCCGGCGCGACCTGGCGGTGCTCTTCCTCGACCTGGACCACTTCAAGCTCATCAACGACACCCTCGGCCACGCCGCCGGCGACGACCTGCTCCAGCAGGTGGCGCCGCGGCTGCGCAGCGCCGTGCGACCGGCCGACACGGTCGCCCGCTTCGGCGGCGACGAGTTCGTCCTGCTCTGCGAGGACCTCGACGAGGTGCACGCCGCCGACATCGCCAAGCGCGTGCTCGCCGCGTTCGCTGCGCCGTTCGTGCTCGAGGGCCAGGACCACTACCTGACGACGTCGGTCGGCATCGCGCTGACCGGGCGCCCGAGCGCGACCGCCGAGAGCCTCGTCCGCGACGCCGACGCGGCGATGTACCGCGCCAAGGACCGCGGGCGGGGGCGCTACGAGATCTTCGACGAGGACATGCGCCACCGCGCGCTGGCCCGGCTCCAGCTGGAGGCCGAGCTGCGCCGCGCCGTCGACCGCGACGAGCTCGAGCTCCACTACCAGCCGGTGATCTCCCTGCGCAGCGGCCGCATCGTCGCGGTGGAGGCGCTCGCGCGCTGGAATCACCCGGACCGCGGCCTCCTCGGCGCGCCCGACTTCATCCCGATCGCCGAGGAGACGGGCCTCATGGTCCCGATCACGCGCTGGGTCCTCGCGGAGGCCATGACGCAGGCCGCGCGCTGGCAGGACGAGTACCCCGACGTCGTCCCGGTGACCGTCGGCGTGAACGTGTCGTCGGCCGACATCGCCCGGCCCGACTTCGAGGACGTCGTGGTGGGCGCGCTGGCCGCGTCGGGTGCCGCGCCCCAGTCGCTCTCGCTGGAGATCACCGAGTCGGCGCTCGTCGACCCCAGCGAGGCGACGGTCGAGGCGCTGCGCCGGCTGAAGGCGATGGGCGTGATGATCACGCTGGACGACTTCGGGACGGGCTACTCGTCGCTCAGCCACCTCGAGTCGTTCCCGGCGGACACGCTGAAGATCGACCGGACCTTCGTCTCGCGCCTCCAGGGAGGGATCGACAACGCCCCGGTCGCCCGCGCGATCGTGGGCCTCGGGCAGGCGCTCGGGCTGGTCGTCGTCGCCGAGGGCGTGGAGACGGCGGAGCAGGAGGCGGGACTGCGAGAGCTGGACTGCCGGGTCGCACAGGGATTCCGCTACGCGCGGCCCCTGCCGGCCGCCGAATGCGGACTTCTGTTCGGCCGTTCGCTGGCGGTTGGCGCGTAGAGACTCACCCTTCGGGCGGTCCGGGGACCGTCCGCTGGCGAATGCGTCATCCTCAGGAAGACGAATGGAATCCGGCACGACGGGAAGCCCTGAAGACATGCCGGTCATGGCCACGCAGCCCAAGACGCTGACGGTGTCCCTGCCCCCTGTGCCCGAGTCGGCTCGGCGTTGTCGCCGCGCGCTCGTCGCCGGAGGCCTCGATCCCGATCTCGATCACACCGTCTCGCTCCTCGCGACCGAGCTGGTGACGAACTCCGTCCGCCACGCGGCCGCGTCGTCGGACATCCGGATCGAGGCGGTGCTGGCCGACGGGTTCGCCCGGGTGGAGGTCCTCGACCGCGGTTCCGGGTTCGATCCCGAGGTGCGCCATTCGGTCAACGGCTTCGGCCTGCGCCTCGTCGACAAGCTCGCGTCGCGCTGGGGCGTCGAGGTCGAGGACGACGGCACCCGCGTGTGGTTCGAGGTGGACCGTCGCCGGCGCCGATTCGAGCGCGCACCCCGCCCCGAGTAGCCCGTTCGCCAGGGCGCCCGGCCTCGTCTTCGTGGGACACTGTGCGAAGAACCTTCACCAGGAGCCTGAGAACACCTTGTCCGAGAATTCCTTTGGCGCCCGCGACACGCTGCGTGTCGGTGACCGCGAGCTCGAGTACTACCGCCTTGACGCGCTGCAGTCGCAGTACGACGTCGCGCGGCTGCCCTTCTCCCTGAAGATCCTGCTGGAGAACCTCCTGCGTACGGAGGGCAACGGGTCGGTCACGAAGGACGACATCCTCAAGATCGCCACGTGGGACGCGAAGGCGGAGCCCTCGGAGGAGATCGCCTACTCGCCGGCCCGCGTGCTGCTGCAGGACTTCACCGGCGTCCCGTGCGTCGTCGACCTGGCCGCCATGCGCGACGCGATGGCCGAGCTGGGCGGGGATCCCGCCAAGATCAACCCGCTCGTGCCCGTCGAGCTGGTCATCGACCACTCCGTGCAGGTCGACTCGTTCGGCCTGGCCGACTCCTTCCGCATCAACGCCGAGCGCGAGTTCGAGCGCAACCAGGAGCGCTACGCGTTCCTGCGTTGGGGCCAGACCGCGTTCGAGAACTTCGCCGCGGTCCCGCCGGACACCGGCATCGTCCACCAGGTCAACATCGAGTACCTGGCCCGCGTGGTCTTCGACGCCGACGGCGTCGCCTACCCGGACACCCTCGTCGGCACCGACTCGCACACGACGATGGTCAACGGCCTCGGCGTGCTCGGCTGGGGCGTCGGCGGCATCGAGGCCGAGGCGGCCATGCTCGGCCAGCCCGTCTCGATGCTCCTGCCGCAGGTCCTGGGCGTGAAGCTCAAGGGCGCGCTGCCCGAGGGCGCGACGGCCACCGACCTCGTCCTCACCGTGACCGAGGCGCTGCGCAAGCGCGGCGTCGTCGGCCGGTTCGTCGAGTTCTTCGGCCCGGGCGTCAGCGCCCTGCCGATCGCCGACCGCGCCACGCTGGGCAACATGTCGCCCGAGTTCGGCTCGACCTGCGCGATCTTCCCGATCGACGCCGAGACGATCCGCTACCTCGAGTTCACCGGCCGCCCGCAGGAGCAGCTGGAGCTGGTCGAGGCCTACGCCCGCGCGCAGGGCCTGTGGCACGACGAGAACGCGGAGGAGCCGACCTTCTCCGACATCCTCGAGCTCGACCTCGCCGAGGTCGTCCCGTCGATCGCCGGACCGAAGCGCCCGCAGGACCGCGTGGCGCTGACCGACGCGCAGACGCGCTTCCGCACGGCGCTGGAGGACTACGCGCCCAACGTCAGCGACATGCAGGACGAGGCCCTCGAGGAGACCTTCCCGGCGTCGGACCCGCCGGCCAGCAACGGCGGCGGCGGCCACGGCGAGTCCAAGCCCGCGCCCCACAGCGAGGCCGGCAACCCGACGCCCGCGCACGTCGCGATGGCCAGCAGCTCGGTCCCGCTGACGATGGCCGACGGCACCGAGACCGACCTCGACCACGGCCGCGTGGTCATCGCCGCGATCACGTCGTGCACGAACACCTCCAACCCGTCGGTCATGCTCGGCGCCGGGCTGGTCGCCAAGAAGGCGATCGAGAAGGGCCTGCAGAGCAAGCCGTGGGTGAAGACCTCGCTCGCGCCGGGCTCCAAGGTCGTGACCGAGTACTACGCCCGCTCGGGGCTGGACGCCTACCTCGACCAGCTCGGCTTCAACCTCGTCGGCTACGGCTGCACGACGTGCATCGGCAACTCGGGCCCCCTGCCCGAGGAGGTCACCCAGGCGGTCAACGACGGCGACCTGGCCGTCGTCTCGGTGCTCTCGGGCAACCGCAACTTCGAGGGGCGCATCAACCCCGACATCAAGATGAACTACCTGGCCTCGCCGCCGCTCGTCGTGGCGTACGCGCTGGCCGGGACGATGGACATCGACATCGTCAACGACCCGCTCGGCCAGGACCAGGACGGCAACGACGTCTTCCTGCGCGACATCTGGCCCACCGAGCAGGAGGTCGCCGAGACGGTCGAGCACGCGGTCCAGGCCGACATGTTCCGCAAGAGCTACGGCGAGGTCTACGAGGGCGACGAGCGCTGGCAGAGCCTCGACGTCCCCACGGGCGACAACTTCGCCTGGGACCCGGACTCGACCTACATCCGCCGGCCCGCGTTCTTCGAGGGGCTGCCGGCCGAGCCCACCGAGCTGCAGGACATCCGCGAGGCGCGCGTCCTGGCCAAGCTGGGCGACTCGGTCACCACCGACCACATCTCGCCCGCCGGGTCGATCAAGCGCGACGGCCCGGCCGGCGCCTACCTGCAGGAGCACGGGGTCGCGCCCAAGGAGTTCAACTCCTACGGCTCGCGGCGCGGCAACCACGAGGTGATGGTCCGCGGCACGTTCGCCAACATCCGCCTGCGCAACCAGCTGGCGCCGGGGACCGAGGGCGGCGTGACGCGCTACTTCGGCGCGGGCGAGCCCGAGCAGATGTCGATCTATGAGGCCTCGGAGAAGTACATCGCCGACGGCGTCCCGCTCGTCGTGCTCGGCGGCAAGGAGTACGGCTCGGGCTCGTCGCGCGACTGGGCGGCCAAGGGCACGAACCTGCTCGGCGTGCGTGCGGTGATCGCCGAGTCCTTCGAGCGCATCCACCGCTCCAACCTCGTCGGCATGGGTGTCGTCCCGCTGCAGTACGCCGAGGGCGAGAACGCCGAGTCGCTCGGGCTGACCGGCGAGGAGACGTTCGAGATCCTCGGGATCGCCGAGCCGCTCAACGCGGGGGAGGCGCCGCCGCGCGAGGTCACCGTCAAGGCGGGGGACAAGGAGTTCACCGCCCGCGTGCGCATCGACACGCCCAAGGAGGCGCTCTACATGCGCCACGGCGGCATCCTGCCCTTCGTGCTGCGCCAGCTGAAGGACTCCTAGGCAGGACCGACCCGCGGCGCCGCTCGGTGCCGCGGATCGGGCCTAGGGCATGGGGATCGGCCGCGCGGCCAGCCGGATGGCGTCATAGAGCTCCGGCAGGTCGGTCGCCTTGTCGACCGCCCCGCGCGCGCCGGCCGCGCGCGCGGAGGCGACCACGGCCGCGTCGAAGTCGGCGGTGATGATCAGCACCGACGGCGGCGCGGGCTCGCGCAGGATGGCGCGGCACAGCTCCAGCCCGTCGTGATCGCCCAGCCGGGCGTCGACGAGCGCGACGTCGGGTCGAGCGCGCCGCACGAGGGCGATCGCGTCGTGCGGTCCCACGCAGACGCCGACGCACAGCATCCCCGGCTCGGACCGCAGCACGGACTCCAGTCCCGCCCGTACCACGGGGTGGTCGTCGACGACGAGCACGCGGATCACCCACGCATCGTGCCAGCTGGGGGCCGGCTCCGGGATATGCCTGGCACCCAAGGATTACCCTCTCACCTCATGGCCCTTTCCCCGCTGCTCCGCGACCTGCTGACCACGCCGGGCCCCTCGGGCTACGAACGGGCCGCGGCCGAGGTGTGGCGCAACGCCGCGGGCGAGTTCGCCGACCGCGTCCAGGGCGACGTCGTCGGCTCCTCCGTCGCGGTGGTCGACGGCGACGGCGGCCCGCTGGTCGCCGTGATCGGCCACATCGACGAGATCGGCCTCGTCGTCACCCACGTCGACGACCAGGGCATGATCTGGTTCACGAACGTCGGTGGCTGGGACCCGGTCATCCTCGTTGGCCAGCGCCTCGAGGTGCAGACCGCCGCGGGCCCGATCCCCGGCGTCGTCGGCAAGAAGCCGATCCACCTGCTCAAGCCCGACGACCGCAAGAAGGCGCCGGACCTGACCGACCTGCACATCGACGTCGGGGCCAAGGACGGCGAGGAGGGGCGCGCGCTGGTGCGCGTCGGCGACGTCGCGGTGATCGCCGCCGAGCCCGTCGAGCTGCCCAACGACCGGCTCGTCTCGCGCGCGCTGGACAACCGCCTGGGCTGCTACATCGCGCTGGAGGCCGCCCGTCGCGTCGCCGCCGCCGACTCGACCGCGGCCAGCATCGCCGCGGCGGCCGTCGTCCAGGAGGAGACCGGCTTCGCGGGCTCGCGCACGACGGCGTTCTCGCTGCGCCCGCAGGTCGCGATCGCCGTGGACGTGACCCACGCCACCGACGCGCCGGGCATCTCGGTCCGCGAGGAGGGCGAGCACAAGCTCGGCAGCGGCGCGGTCATCGGCCGCGGGCCGATCCTGCACCCGCGCGTCTTCGAGCTCCTCTACGAGACGGCGACGGAGGAGTCGATCCCCTTCACGATCCAGTCCCACATGGGCCGGGGCACGGGGACCGACGCCGACGCGTTCCACATCTCGCGCGGCGGCATCCCGACCGGGCTCATCTCCGTCCCGCTGCGCTACATGCACTCCCCGGTGGAGATGTGCCAGCTGGACGACGTCGAGGCCGCGATCGCGCTGATCGCGGCGTTCACGCAGCGGCTGACGGCCGAGACGGACTTCCTGCGTTGAGCTCCACGGCTCCCCACCTGCTCCTGTTCGACATCGACGGCACGCTGCTGCGGCGCGCGTCCAGCGAGCACGCCGCCGCGCTGCACGAGGCGATCCAGACCGTCTACGGGGTGGACACCGCGACGATCGGCCGCGACTCGACGCAGGGACGCATCGAGGCCGCCGGGCGCACCGACCTGGAGATCGCCCGCCAGCTGCTGCTGCGCGCGAACGTCTCGGCGGTGCGCATCGACGACCGTCTCGGGCAGCTGCGCGAGGTCGCCGGCGAGGCCTACGCCCGCCACGTGCCCGACGACCTCAGCGCGACCGTCTCCGAGGGCATGGTCGCGCTGCTGGAGCGCCTGCACGCCCGCGACGACGTCCTGCTCTCGCTCGTCACCGGCAACCTGGAGTCGATCGCGCGCCTCAAGCTCCACGCGGCCGGCATCGGGCAGTTCTTCGAACGCGGGCAGGGCGGCTTCGGCTCCGACAGCGAGGACCGCACGGACCTGCCGCCGATCGCCCGCCTCCGGGCCGGCACCCGCGACGAGCCGCATCCGCGCGAGCGGACGATCGTGATCGGCGACACGCCCCGCGACATCGCCTGCGCGCGCGCCGACGAGCTGCGCGTCATCGCCATCACGCTGGGGCCGCACGAGGCCCACGAGGTCGCCGACGCCGACGTCGTGGTGGCCAACGTCCCCGCGCTGGGCGCGGAGCTGGACAAGCTGCTGGTCTGAGACCTTCGGCCGCGGGTGAGCCTAGAGTTCCGCTCATGCGAGTCGGAGTCCTCACCGGCGGCGGCGACTGCCCCGGTCTCAACGGCGTCATCCGCGCGGTCGTCCGCCGCGCCCACGGCTACGGCGACGGCGTCGTCGGCTTCCGTGACGGCTGGCGCGGGCCCCTGGAGAACGACACCGTTCCGCTCACGCTGGAGGCGGTCCGCGGCATCCTGCCGCGTGGCGGGACGATCCTCGGCTCCTCGCGCACCAACCCGTTCAAGCGCGACGACGGCATCGAGCGCATCCGCGAGGCGCTGGCCGACCATGCGCTCGACGGCCTGGTCGCCATCGGCGGGGAGGACACGCTGGGCGCCGCGGCCAAGCTGCACGACGCCGGGGTCAACGTCGTCGGGGTGCCCAAGACGATCGACAACGACCTCGGCGGCACCGACATGACCTTCGGGTTCGACACCGCGGTCCAGGTCGCGACCGAGGCGATCGACCGCCTCCACACGACCGCCGAGTCACACAAGCGGATCCTCGTCCTCGAGGTCATGGGCCGCCACGCGGGCTGGATCGCGCTGTGGTCGGGGATGGCCGGCGGCGCCGACGTGATCCTCGTCCCCGAGCGCCCGTTCGACATCGAGCAGGTCTGCGCTCAGCTGGAGCGGCGCTTCGCGCACGGCCGGCACTTCGCGATCGTCGTCGTCTCGGAGGGCGCGCTGCCCAAGGGCGGCGACATCGCGGCGATGGGCGCGAAGACCGACGAGTTCGGCCACGTGCGCCTGGGTGGCGTGGGGCAGCGGCTGGAGGCCGAGATCGAAGGGCGCACCGGCTACGAGACGCGCACGACGGTGCTCGGCCACATCCAGCGCGGCGGCACGCCGACCGCGTTCGACCGCGTCCTGGCCACGCGGCTGGGCGTCGCGGCGGTGGAGGCGGCGCACGAGGGCAAGTGGGGCACGATGGCGTCGCTGCGCTCGATGCAGATCGAGATGGTCCCGCTGACCGAGGCGGTCAAGGAGCTGCGGGTCTGCAGCGACGAGGACCTGCGGGTGGCCGACGCGCTGCTCGTCTGAGGACGGGCTTGACACGAGCAAACTAAGCCTGTTAGTTTCTGAGCTATGACGCATAGCTCAAATCTGACGCCGGTCGTCCGCCTGGGCATGGTCAACGCCTACCTCGTGCGCGAGGAGGACGGCCTGACGCTGGTCGACACCGGGATCGCCGGCTCTCGCAAGGCGATCCTGGCCGCGGCGGCCCGGCTCGGCGCGCCGATCACCCGCATCGTCCTGACCCACGCCCACGGCGACCACATCGGCTCGCTCGACGCGATGGCGCGGGAGCTGCCCGGCGTCGAGGTGGCGATCGGCGCCCGCGACGCGCGGCTGCTGACCAAGGACAAGACGCCCGACCCGGGCGAGCCGGCCGATGCGCGCTACCGGGGGGCCTACAGCGGGGCGAAGACCACGCCGACGGTGCTGCTGGCGCCCGGCGACCGCGTCGGCTCGCTCGAGGTCCACGCGGCGCCCGGCCACACGCCGGGGCAGATCGCCCTGCTCGACGTGCGCGACCGCACGCTCATCTGCGGCGACGCCTACTCCACCCTGGGCGGGGTGGCGACGTCGGCCAAGCCCAACCCCCGCTTCCCCCTGCCCGCGCTGGCGACCTGGCACCGCCCGACCGCGCTGGCGAGCGCCATCGCCCTGCGCGCGCTGGATCCCGCCCGCCTGGCCCCGGGCCACGGCAAGGTCGTGGAGGCGCCCGGCGCCGCGATGGACCGGGCGATCGCGACGGCGTCGTAGTGGCGCGCCGCGGCCTGGATCCGGCGCGGGTCGTCGAGGCGGCTGCGCGGCTCGCCGACGCCGACGGCCTGCCCGCCGTCACACTGGCGCGCGTCGCCGCCGCGCTGGACGTGCGCACCCCGTCGCTGTACAACCACGTCGACGGGCTGGACGCGCTGCGCCGCGGCATCGCGCTGCTCGGGATCGCCGAGCTGATCGCCGCCCTGCGCGACGCGTCGGTCGGCCGCTCCGGCGCGGATGCCCTGCGCGCGATCGCCCGGGCCCAGCGCGCCTACGCGCTCGCCCACCCGGGCCGCTACGCCGCGGCGGCCGTCTCCCCGCCGCCCGACGACGCGCCATGGCAGGCCGCGGGGGCCGAGGCGGTCGCGGTCGTCGGCGCCGCGCTGCGCGGCCTCGACCTGGGCGAGGAGGAGCAGATCCACGCGATCCGCGGGGTGCGCGCCGCGGTCCACGGCTTCGCCGCGCTCGAGCTGGCCGGCGGCTTCGGGATGGCGGTCGACGTCGACGCCTCGTTCGAGCGCCTGGTCGACACGCTCGCGGCGGGGCTGGCGCGCCGCTGACCGGTCCGACGCGGACGCCGGAGCGCCCGCGACGCGTCCGCGATGTCCGGACGGGCCTGTTCGCGAGCCGGTCCTCGGCCTACCGTGGTCGGCCATGGCATCTTCCTCCAGCGCTCCCTTGGCGGACGACGCGGTCGCCGCCGTCGCCCAGAGCCTCTTCGAGGCCGACCGGTCCGGCACCCCGATCGCACCGATCTCCAGCGGTCGCGCACTGACGCTGCCCGACGCGTACGCGATCCAGCAGCGACTCGTGCGCCTGCACGAGGACACCGGTCGCCGGCCGGTGGGCCGCAAGGTGGGACTGACGTCCGCGGCGATGCAGGAGGCGCTCGGCGTCGACCAGCCCGACTTCGGCGTGCTCTTCGAGGACATGCTGCTCGCCGACGGCGTCCAGGTCGGCACCGGCGACTTCATCGCCCCGCGCGTGGAGCCGGAGACGGCCTTCCGCCTCGCTCGCGACCTCCGCGGCCCGGGGATCACGGCGCAGGACGTCCGCGACGCGGTCGACGAGGCGTACCCGTCGCTGGAGATCATCGACAGCCGCATCGCGGACTGGAAGATCACGCTGGTGGACACGGTCGCCGACAACGCCTCCTGCGGCGCGGTCGTGCTCGGCGCGCCCGTGGCGTGGCAGGAGCTCGACCTCGCCGCGATCGAGTGCGCGCTCTCCGTCGACGGCACCGTGGTGGAGACCGGGCTGGGCTCCGCCGTGCTCGGTCATCCGTTCAACGCGGTCGCCTGGCTGGCCAACACGCTCGGCGAGCTCGGCGACCACCTGCGGGCCGGCGACGTGATCATCCCGGGCTCGTGCACGCGAGCCGTCCCGGTCGTCCCCGGCAGCGAGGTCCACGCCGACTTCGGCCCGCTCGGCTCCGTCGGCATCTCGTTCGCGCCGGTGGCGTCGTGAAGGCCACCGCGGCGATCGTCGGGTCGGGCAACATCGGCACCGACCTGCTGGCCAAGCTCCAGCGCTCCCAACACGTCGATCCCCGGTGGATGATCGGGGTCGACGCCGCCTCCGACGGGCTGGCCCGCGCCCGCGAGCAGGGCATCACGACCTCCCACGAGGGCGTGGACTGGCTCCTGCGCCAGCCCGAGCTGCCCGATCTCGTCTTCGAGGCGACGTCGGCCGGCGCGCACCTCGCCAACGCTCCGCGCTACGCGCAGGCCGGCATCCAGGCGATCGACCTGACCCCGGCCGCCGTCGGCCCGTACGTCGTGCCGGTGGTCAACATCGAGGCCCACCTCGACGCGCCGAACGTCAACATGGTGACCTGCGGCGGTCAGGCGACCGTGCCGATGGTCGCCGCCGTCTCGGCGGTCACCCCGGTCCCCTACGCGGAGATCGTCGCGTCGATCGCGTCGCGGTCGGCCGGTCCGGGCACGCGGGCGAACATCGACGAGTTCACCGAGACCACGTCGCGGGCCGTCGAGCAGGTCGGCGGCGCCGGACGGGGCAAGGCGATCATCATCCTCAACCCGGCCGAGCCGCCGCTGATCATGCGCGACACGGTCTTCTGCGCGATCGGCGCCGACGCCGACCACGCCGCGATCGTCGCCTCGATCGAGCGCACGGCCGCCGCCGTGGCGGCCTACGTGCCCGGCTACCGGCTGCTGAACGAACCGCAGTTCGACGACCCGCGGCCCGAGTGGGACGACCAGGCGCGGGTCTCGATCGCGCTCGAGGTGCGCGGCGCCGGTGACTACCTGCCCGAGTACGCGGGCAACCTCGACATCATGACCGCGGCCGCCGTCGCGGTCGCCGACCGGCTCGCGCAGGCGCGCGGCGAGAGGACCGCATGACCGCGATCGCGATCACCGACGTCACGCTGCGTGACGGCAGCCACGCGATGGGGCATCAGTTCACCGTCGACCAGGTCCGCGCCACCGTCGCGGCGCTCGAGCGGGCCGGCGTGCGGTCGCTGGAGATCGCGCACGGCGACGGCCTGGGCGGCAGCTCGTTCAACTACGGCTTCTCGGGCACCGACGAGCTGGACCTCATCCGCGCCGCCGTGGACACCGCGCAGGACGCGACCATCGGCTGCCTCCTGCTGCCGGGGGTCGGCACGGCCGAGCAGATCCACGCCGTGGCCGACGCGGGCGTGGGGATGCTGCGCGTGGCGACCCACTGCACCGAGGCGGACATCGCCATCCAGCACGTCGCGACGGCCCGCGAGCTGGGGCTGGACACCGTCGGGTTCCTGATGCTGAGCCACATGGCCGCGCCGGCCGAGCTGGCCGGGCAGGCGGCGATCATGGCCGGCGCGGGCGCCAACTGCGTCTACGTCGTGGACTCCGCGGGCGCGCTGCTGCCCGACGAGGCGGCGCTCCGCGTCGAGGCGCTCCGCGCCGAGCTGCCCGACGACGTCGAGGTCGGGTTCCACGGGCACAACAACCTGGCGCTCGGCGTCGCCGACTCCCTGCGGGCCGTGGAGGCCGGGGCGGCGCGCATCGACGGCGCCCTGGCCGCGCTCGGCGCGGGCGCGGGCAACTCCCCGACCGAGGTGCTGGCCGCCGTCTTCGAACGGGCCGGCATCGAGACCGGGCTCGACGTCGTGGCGGCGCTGGAAGCGGCCGAGCACGTCGTCCGGCCGTACATGCTGCGCGAGCCGCGCATGGACTTCGGCTCGATCGTCCTCGGCTACGCGGGCGTCTACTCGAGCTTCCTCCTGCACGCCCAGCGCGCGGGCGAGCGCTACGGCGTGTCGATGCAGGAGGTCCTGCTCGAGGCCGGCCGTCGCCATCTCGTGGGCGGCCAGGAGGACGTGCTGATCGAGATCGCCGTCGAGCTGGCGGCCCGGGCCCAGGCCCCGGTGGCCGCGGCCTGACTCA
>JAOPZL010000066.1 GCA_025964175.1 Solirubrobacterales bacterium | reverse complement strand
GCCGAGCGGCGGTCGCCGCGCATCGCGATCTGCGGGAACGCGGCGAGCTGCGCCGCCAGCGCCTCGGCGGCCGCGCGCGCACCGCCCGGAGCGACGACCCGGTTGGCCAGGCCGATGGCCAGCGCCTCCGCCGCGTCCACGGGCCGCCCGGTCAGGATCAGGTCCATCGCCCGCGAGAGCCCGATCAGCCGCGGAAGGCGAACCGTGCCGCCGTCGATCAGCGGAACGCCCCAGCGGCGGCAGAAGACGCCGAGGACCGCGTCCTCCTCCACCACGCGCAGGTCGCACCAGCAGGCGAGCTCCAACCCGCCGGCGACAGCGAACCCGCTCACCGCCGCGATCACGGGCTTGGACAGCGAGAGGCGCGTCGGTCCCATCGGCCCGTCGCCGTCGGGCTGCACGCGGTTGGACCGCGCGCCGCCGATCGCCTTGAGGTCGGCGCCCGCGCAGAACGTGCCGCCCGCCCCCCACAGCACCGCGACGCGGGCGCAGTCGTCGGCGTCGAACGCCCGGAAGGCATCGGCCAGCGCGGCGGCGGTCGGCCCGTCGACGGCGTTGCGGACGTCGGGCCGGTCGAGGATCACCGTGGTGACCGCTGCGTCGTGCTCGACCCGGACCGCGCTCATGCGACGGTTCTACCACCCGCGTAAGCTGGACATCGAGTTGGCGCATTCGGGTAGGCCCCGGAGACGTCCGCCTCTTCACCGGGTCTTCACCCGCCGCGGCAGCTTCTCCTCGATGGCTCTTGCCCCCGACACCCCGCGCTCGCGTCTGCGCGCCCTCGACGGCCTGCGGGGCCTCGCCTGCCTCGGGATCCTCGTCCTGCACGTCTGGATGTTCGACCACGGGGACGCCGGCCGGATGCCCAAGACGGCCCTGGACTACGCGATCGGCGAGCTGCGCCTGGGCGTCGCGCTCTTCTTCGTGCTCTCGGGCTTCCTCGTCTACCGGCCGTTCGTCGCGGCCGCGCTGGACGGGCGCGACGGCCCCGGCATCGGCCGATACGCGTTCAAGCGCGCGGCCCGGATCCTGCCCGGGTACTGGGCGGCCGTCGTCGGCGTCTTCGTGCTGCTGCGGGCGATCGACCACCCGTTCGCGATCACGGCGGCGCAGCTGCCGCGGTTCGCCTTCTTCGCCCAGAACCAGTCGATCGCGACGCTGAACCGCCTCGACCCGCCGATGTGGACGCTCGCCGTCGAGGTCTCCTTCTACCTGCTTGTGCCGGTCGTCGGGCTGCTCGCGCTGCGGCTCGGCCGCGGACGCGGCCGGCAGATGGCGCTCGTCGCCGCGCTGCTGGCCACCGGCGCGGGCCTGATCGCCGCGGCCCACTTCGGCGGCTGGCCCGAGACGACCACCACGTCGCTCGTGACGAACCTCTCGATCTTCGCCGCCGGCATGGCCGCCGCCGCGTTCGTGCACGGGCGGGAGATCTCCCGCCGCAGCGGCTACTCGCTCATCGTCGCCGGCGTCGCGCTCGTCGTCGCCGACGCGGTCTGGCACGAGCTCGGCCTCACGCCGTTCGTGTGGCGCGCGACGCTCGCCGACCAGCCCGCCGCGATCGGCTTCGCGCTGCTCATCGTCGGGCTGGCCGCCTCACCGGCCCGCGTGCGCGTCCTCGAGGTCCCGCCGCTGACGACCGCCGGGACGCTCTCGTTCGGCATCTACCTGTGGCACTTCCCGACGATCTACCTGCTGCGCGCCGCAGGCTGGTGGTCGCCCGACCTGCTCGTCGCGCTGGCGAGCACGACGGCGATCTCCGGCGCGCTCGCGCTGTTCAGCTGGAAGGTGCTGGAGCAGCCGGCGGTGCGCTGGTCACATCGAGTGCGTCGGACTGCAGATACCCCCACGCCACGCACAGCGGCCGCAGCCCGGGATCGATCTCGTGCAGCGGCGGAGGCGGCGTTGGCGGCTGGACCGTCCCGGACTTGATCTTCTCGTTCCAGTCGCCCAGGCCCGGTCGGAAGCGGCCGTGGTCGAACGCGCCGTAGTCGACCATGCCCGGCTCCCACTCCACACCCAGGAACGCGCACAGGCGCTGGGTCTCGGTGACGGGATCGGAGGCGAGGTCCTCGTAGCGGACGGTGTGCCCGGGGAGCGTCGTGCGCGCCTGCTCGACGGCGTTCCCGTAGTCCAGGACCTTCTTCACGTTGCGCGCGACCGAGTCCTGCGGACGCGTCGCGTGGCGTGAGGCGGCGATCGCGGCGGGGTGACGCAGCAGGAAGATGAAGCGGGCGTCGGGCCAGCACTCCCGGATGCGATCGACGATGAAGACGTCGCTGGGGGTCTTGTTGACCAGGAGCTGCTTGCCGCTGGCCGCCAGCTCGCGGTGCAGGAGACGGTCCCACAGCAGGTACTCGAGGTGCTCCTGGTCCAGACCGAGCGAGTCCAGCGCGCGCGGGGCGTACTTCGAGCTGACCTGGACGTGGAGGTCGCGCAGGTGCAGCTCCTGGGGCGCGTGCAGCTGGGAGTGGCTGTCGATCAGGACGCGCAGCAGCGTGGAGCCCGAACGCACGGTCGAGAGCACGAACGTCGGGGCGGTGAGGAGCCGATCACCCTCGCGCAGGCTCACGGCGCGACGGCGCGGGGGCCGCTTCGCCGCCGACGGCGGGGGCAGCGGCTTGCGAAGCTCGAGGCCGGCGGTCTTGCGCAGGACGCGATTCAGCTGGTTCTTCCAGGGCACGCGCGAGGAGTCTAAGGCGCGACCTGGCGCAGCGCCGTGAGGGACGAGGAGCCGGTCAGGTACAGCCACTGGCCGTCGGAGACGATCGGATCGAACGAGCCCGTCCCGCGGCGGAAGCGGACCCTGCCCGTCGCGGTCGACAGGCCGACCGTCTCGCGCTTGCCCAGGTTGGCGAAGTAGACGATGCTCCCGATCACCGTGGGCGAGCCCGAGATCCTGCCGCCCGCGTCGTGCTTCCAGCGCACCGAGCCGGTGCGGGCGTCCAGCGCGTAGAAGAAGCCGTCGTAGGAGCCGACGAACACGGTCGGGCCGAGCTCGGGGACGTTGTCGACCGCCGCCGAGGAGTAGACGTACGCGCCGGTCTGGTGGGCCCATGCGAGCTTGCCGTTGCTGGCCGCGAACGAGTACTCGCGCCCGTCGGTGTTGCCGATGTAGACCCGCCCGAACGCGACCGCGGCGGTGGCGTAGAAGTTGCCCGAGCGCACCAGCCCGCGCGCCGCGCCGGACTTCCAGATCAGCTTGCCGTCGGAGGCCCGCACGGCCTGGACGTCGCCGCCGTAGTTGCCGAAGAACAGCCGGCCGTCGTGCAGCGAGGGGCTGCCCTTGATCGCCCCGGACGCGTGGTAGGTCCACAGCTGGCGCCCGGAGCGGGCATCCAGCGCGTAGAGCGTCCCGTCCTCCGAGCCGACGAAGAGCCGGTTGTCGACGAGCAGCGGCGAGGACTCCGCGCGGCTGGGCAGCGTCCTGGACCACAGGATCCGCCCGTCCTTCTGGCGCAGGGCCAGGATCTTGCCCGCGACCGAGCCCGTGGAGGCCTGCAGCAGCGTCACGTAGACCGTGTCGTGGTCGACCGCGGGCGACGATGCGGCCAGCGCGCCCAGGCGGCGCTGCCAGCGCAGCTTCCCGTTCTTGGCCGTGCGGACGATGAGCTTGCCGTCGTCGATCAGGTGGAAGAGGACCCCGCGCCAGATCACCGGCGGGAACTCGGTCAGCGCGCCGGTGCGGTGGACCCAGACCCGCCGCCACGGACCGTTCAGCACGGTCGGGGGGTCGAAGACGCGGGTGTGGGCCAGCGTGTAGCCGTAGCGCGTCCAGTTCACGGTGCGCGGCTTGGGCGGCTTCTTCGCCTTGGTCGTCGTCGTGGGAGGCGGCGTCGTCGCGGTCGTCGGCGCGTCGAAGGGGACGTCGGTGTTGACGATGTTGCCCGGCTTCTTGACCGCGACGAGGTAGGCGGCGACCGCCCCGCCGGCGAGGGCGAGGAGGATCACGCCCAGCGCGATCAGGACCCGGGGTCGGCGGAGGAAGCTCGGCACGAGCGGGCCATCCTAGACGCGCCTCCACCTAGACTCGTGAACCGATGGCCACCACCGCACCGTCCCGGCGTGCGGCGCCGTCCACGTTGACCCGGTGGCTTCCGGCCGCAGCGACGATCGTGGGCGTCGCCGTGCTCATGTACCTCGTCTACGACCCGTGGTACCTGAACTACGACGCGCGCTACGCGCTGCTGTGGGCCCAGGACCTGTGGCACGGCTACACGCCGGAGTACACCGCCGACTACGCCCCCACCCCCCATCCGCTGCAGATGGCGGTCGGCTCCATCGCCCTGCCGTTCGGCGTCCACGCCGACTCGGTCATGGCGGGGATGGTCCTGCTCTGCTTCGGCGCCCTGGTGTGGCTCGTCTTCCGCCTGGGCACCGAGTTGTTCGGCACGTGGGCCGGGGTCCTCGCGGCGATCGTCGTCCTCACCCGTCCGGCCATCGAGCGCGACGCCGTCCTCGCCTACCAGGACCTCCCGTTCGAGGCGCTCATCGTGGGCGCGGCGCTGCTCGAGGCGCGCCGGCCCAAACGCGGCACCGCGGTGCTCGTCGTCCTCGCCGTGGCCGGGCTGCTGCGCCCCGAGGCGTGGGTCCTGTCGTTTTTGTACGTGGGCTGGCTCTGGTACGGCTCGGGCGCCCCGCTGAGCCAGGTCGCGCGGTGGGCGGCGCTGGCCGCCGCCGCGCCGCTCATCTGGTTCGCCAGCGACTGGGCGGTGACCGGCGACGCGCTGCACTCGCTGCACGGCACCGCGCAGCTGGCGGAGTCCAACGACCGTCGCCGCTCGGTGACGCAGGTCCCGTACTGGGGAGCGGCCTACCTGGCCTTCACGCTGCGCGAGCCGCTGATCCTCGGCGTCCCGATCGGCATCGCCTTCGCCTGGATGTTCCGCCGCCGCCAGGGGCTGCTGCTCGTCGCCATCGTCGCGGCGATGCTCGCGGTCTTCGCCGTCGGGCCCGTGTTCGGGCTGCCGCTCATCGGCCGCTACGTGCGCACGCCGGCGATCCTGCTCGCGCTGTTCTACGGCGCGGCGGTCTTCGGCTGGCGGCTGCTGCCGCAGGGGTCCGCGCAGCGGCGGCGCTGGCTGTGGGTCGGCGCCTTCGCCCTGCTGCTGTCGATCGCCTTCCTGCCCAAGCAGATCTCGATGCTGCACAGCCAGCAGCAGCGCTTCAGCCGCGACGCCCACCTCTACCGCGACCTGCGCTCGACCGCCCAGTCGCCGGCCGTCCTCGCCGCGTACCGCACGTGCGGCCCGCTCTCCACCGCCGACCACCGCCCGATCCCCTACTTCCGCTACTGGGCCGACGGGGCGCCGGGCACGGTCGGCACGGTGCGCGGCCACGCCAGCCCGCTGGGCCAGGTCTTCCTGGAGCCGCGCCGCACGAAGTACGCGAAGGCGTTCTACAAGGTCAACTTCCCCAAGGCGAAGGCACCGAAGCGCTACCGGCCGATCTATCAGAACCGCTCCTACCGCGTGCTCGCCAGCCCGAGCTGCCTGGCGCAGCTGCCCCGCTAGACGTCTTCCTCGCCGACGGCGTCGTCCTCTTCGACCTTCATGAAGCGCTGGTACTCGCGGATGATCTTCGGCGGCGGGCCGTAGCCCTTCATCTCACCCTTGTCCAGCCACAGCACCTCGTCGGCCAGCTCGCGCATCGCGCGCATGCCGTGGGAGACCAGGACGATCGTGTGCGCCGCCTCGCAGAGCTCGCGCATCTTGTCGAACGACTTGCGCTTGAAGTGCGCGTCGCCGACCGACAGCGCCTCGTCGATCAGGAGGATGTCGGGCTCCATGTTCACCGCGACCGAGAAGGCCAGGCGGCCGTACATGCCCGCGGAGTAGGTCCGCATCGGCATGTCCATGAACTCCTCGAGCTCGGCGAACTCGACGATCTCGGCGTACTTGCCCTCGAGCTGCTCGCGGCTCAGCCCGGCGGCCAGCCCGCCGAGGATGACGTTCTGGCGACCGGTGAGCTTGCGGTCGAAGCCGACGCCGAGGGCCAGGAGCGTCGAGACGCGGCCGTGGACCTCGATCTTGCCCGACGTCGGCGGCAGGATCCCGGCCATCGCGCGCACGAGCGTCGACTTCCCGGCGCCGTTGGCCCCGATGATGCCGAGCACGGTGCCGCGCGGCACCTCGAGCGAGACCTCGCGCACCGCCTTGACCTGCTTGACGATCTTCTTGCGCCGGCGCAGCCGCGACAGCGTCCCGACGAGGGTCTGCTGCCCGCGCGCCTGCAGCGATGAGTGGTAGGTGATCGAGACTGCCTCGACGGAGATCGCCGGCGGGGCGGCGCGCGCGGGCGCCGGCGCGGGAGCGGAGGCCGTGGACACGGGCGTGGTCTCAGACGCGGACAGCGAACTCACGCTCCCGGGAGATGAAGAACAGGCCGCCGATCACCAGCGCGACGATGGCGTAGCCCGCGCCGAGCAGCAGCCACGTGCCGCCGGGGCGGATCGCCTGGTTGAGCGCCTCGTTCCAGGCGGTCAGCATCGGGCCGAGCGGGTTGACGTACAGCAGCCACTTGTAGCCGTGCGGGACCTCGCTGGCCTGCCACAGGACGGGCGAGACGTACAGCCACACGCGCAGCATGTAGGGCAGGAAGTTGTTGAGGTCGCGGAAGTAGACCTGAGCCGCCGCGACCAGCACCGAGGCGCCCGTGGCGAAGGCGATCATCTCCAGCGCGACCGGGAACGCCCACAGCATGTTGAGCCCGTTCGGCCGTCCGGTGGCGATGTGGACGATGGCCAGGATCGCGATCGTCGGCAGGAAGCGGATGATCGACACCAGCACCGACGAGAGCGGCAGGAGCATGCGCGGGAACGCGGTGTTGAGGATCAGCTTGCCGCCCCCGGTCACCGACCTGGAGCTCATGCGGATCGCGTCGGACACCAGGTAGTAGGCGAAGATGCTGCCCAGCAGGTGGGCGAACGCGCCGGGCGGCCGGTCCCCGCTGCGCAGGATGTCGATGAGGATGAAGTAGACGCCGGCCAGCAGCAGCGGGTTGAGGACCAGCCACGTCATCCCGAAGACGGTTCCGAAGTGCTGGGCCTGGAGCTTGGTCCGGGCGAGCTCGACGGCGAACTCGCGCCGGCGCCACAGCTCGGACAGGTACGGGCCCAGCGGCGGCAGGCCGACCTTGTGCGGCTCGTAGACGTGGTGCTCGGGCGTGTAGGCGTCCGCCCACCCGTCGGCCAGGGCGGCGGGATCCTCCTGCGGCGGTGGTGCCTTGTGAACCGTCTCGGTGGACATTCGCCCCTTCAGGCTATTGAGTCGCGATCCGGATCAGATCACCGGCGGCCGGCCGGTGCGCGTCATCCGCCACAAGGTGCTCGGTCGCAGCTTGGCCACGGGTCCGGGGTCGCCGCGCAGGCCGTCGCGGTAGCCGCGCAGCGCGCCGCGCAGGAAGCTCCCCCGCCCCATGCGCGGCAGCGTGCGCAGCGCGAAGGTCGCGACGAACAGCGCGCCCAGCGGCCACGGGAGATAGCGGCGGGCGAGCCAGACGCGGTTGCGAGCGCCGTAGTAGGCCGAGTACGCGTGGCGGCCGGTCACGTGCGACGGGTGCAGCGCGACGACATCGCCGCGGTAGACGACGCGGAACCCGGCGTCCAGGACCTTCCAGGCCAGGTCGACGCCCTCGTGGACGAAGCGGAAGTCCCCCGGCCAGCCCCCGACGCGCTCCAACAGGTCGCGGCGGATGGCGACCGCGCCCTCCCAGAGGGCGGCGACGTCGCTGGAGCGGGTGCGGTCCCCCACCCGCAGGCGCGGCACCCAGTTGCGCAGCGGCGGGCCGCCGTCGCGGGCGTCCACCCGCAGCTGCAGCAGGCCGAGCGCCGGGTCTGAGGCGAACAGCCCCGCGATCGTCGCGAGAGCGTCGTCGTCGCGCAGCGAGGCGTCGTCGTCGAGGAAGAAGAGCAGGTCGCCGCGCACGTGCTCCACGCCCGCGTTGCGCCCGGCGGGGATGCCGACGGACTCCGGGAGGGCGACGGCGTGCACGCCGGGCGGCAGGCCGGTCGGCTCCCACGGGTTGCCGACCACGACCACGTCGAGCGCGACGCCGCGCTGGCGGGCCAGGGAGGCCAGGCCGAGCGCGAGGTCGTCGGGCCGCCGGCCCGCGGTGAGGACGACGACGCCGACGGTCGGCGCGCTCATCGCAGCCGGCTGGAGGTGACGATCGCCGCGCCGTGCCCGAGCAGCGTGACGACGGCGATCGGCACGAGCGCGATCATCAGCGCGCGGGTCACGTCGAGGTCACCGGCGATCGTGTCCCCGATCGCGGCGGCCAGCGCCAGGAACGACGCCTCCTGGGCCACGAACGCGCGGTAGAACGGCAGCTTCGTCAGGGCCCGGCGGATCGCGGCCAGCCCGGCGACGCGGGGCGCGGCGACCGCGGCGGTGTCCTGCACGCGCGGCAGCCCCGACTCCACGCGGGCGATCGTCACGAGCGCGGTCTCGACCTTGATCAGCAGCACGACGACCGCGACCGCCAGGCCGATCGTGGTCCAGCCGCCGATCGAGTCCCAGCCGCCGTCGGCGCGGATGCCCAGCCCGATCGGCAGCGCCGCCTCGGTCAGGTAGTGGCCGACGCGGTCCAGGTAGACGCCCAGCGGAGACTTCCGCCCCGTCCAGCGGGCCAGCTCCCCGTCGCTGCAGTCCAGCAGGATCTGCAGCTGCAGCAGGGCCACCACGACGATCGCGGGCGCGATCCCCGGGAGCGTCAGGACCGCGGCGGCCGCGATCCCGGTGAGGATCATGAGCCAGGTCACGCCGTTGGGCGTCAGCGGCGTGCGCAGCAGCAGGCGCGTCAGGTACGGCGACAGCCGGCGCATGTACAGCCGCCCGGCCCAGTGTTCGCCGCTGTTGCGCTCGAAGATCGAGTCGGGCTGGGTGACCGCGCGCAGCTCAGCGATCGAGGGCGACGGCGAACGCGTCGACACGGGCCCTCACCTCCTCCTCGCTCAGCGCGAGGTGCTCCAGCAGCGTGAAGCGGTCCGGCCGCGTGGCCGGGGCGTGATGGACGGCGTGGGCGAACTGCTCGTTGGTCAGCCCCACGTCGGCCGGGCGGGTCGGCAGCCCGTGGCGCACGAGGCAGCCGGCGAGGTGGGCCGCGGGCTCGGCGTCGCCGCGCAGGTGGGTCACGAAGAGCGCGCACAGGCCGGCGAGCTCGCCGTGGTTGGCCGTGCCCGGGAAGAGGTGGTCGATCGCGTGGAGGATCTCGTGATCGGCGCCGCTGCACGGGCGGCTGGAGCCGGCGACGGCCATCGCGAGGCCGCCGAGGACGAGGGCGTCGGCGAGCGAGACGAGGAAGTCGTCGTCGTCGATCGTGTCGGTGCGATCGAGGATCGCGGTGGCGCCGGCGCGGGCGAAGGTGATGGCCAGGCCGTCCAGCGCCTCGCCGTTGACGCGGTGGGCGAGCTCCCAGTCGGCGATGGCGCTGAGGTTGGAGACGGCGTCGCCGATGCCGCTGCGGCGCATCTGGGGCGCGGAGCGCCGCACGTAGTCCAGGTCGACGACGACGGCCAGCGGCATGACGACCCCGAAGGACATCTTGCGCCCGCCCTCGGTCAGCGAGGCGACCGGGGAGGCGAGCCCGTCGTGGGCGAGGCTCGTGGCCACCGCGACCATCGGCAGCCCCGAGATCGACGCCGCGTACTTGGCGACGTCCAGGACGCGGCCGCCGCCGATGCCGACGATCGCGTCGTAGAAGCCGGAGCGCAGCCGGCGGGCGAGCGCCATCGCCTCCTCGACCGACCCCTCGTCGATGATCGAGATGTCCGCGTTGGCCAGCTGCGGCCGCAGCACTTCGGCGATCTGCGCGCCTTGCCCGGGCCCGACCGCGATCGCGACGTGCCCTCCGCTGGAGATGCGCCGGTCGGCCAGCAGCGGCGCCAGCGCGGCGATCGCCCCCGAGCCGACCTCGACGACCAGCGGCGTGCCCACCATGCGGGCTAGCAGCGGCACGCCACCTCCCGCGCCCGGGCGAGGTCGGCGTGATCGTCGACCTCCACCCACTCCACCTCGCCGATCGGCGCGATGGCGACGCGCCCACCGCGGTCGGCCAGCTCCTGGAAGCCGTCCTCGTAGTACAGCTGCGGGTCACGCTCGAAGGTCGCCTGCAGAGCATCGGCGAGGGCGTCGGCGGCGCCCGGCTCGATCAGCGTGACGCCGATGTACTCGCCCTGGGCCACCGCGGGGTCCATCAGCTTGGTGATGCGGGTCATCAGCCCGGCCTCGGAGACCTGGACCTTCATCTCCTCCTGCGCCAGCGGCTGGGACTGGTCGACGGCGATGACCAGATCGGAGCCGCCGCGCGCCGCCAGCAGGGTCCGTTGCACCGAGGCCGGGTGGACCGTGTCGCCGTTGGCCATGAGCACGCCCTCGGAGAAGAAGTCACGCGCGCACCACAGCGAGTAGCAGTTGTTCCACTCCAGCGCCTTGGGGTTGAAGCGCAGCTCGATCTCCAGGCCGTGGCGCTCCGCCAGCGCCTCGCGGCGCGCGACGAGCACCTCGTGCTGGAAGCCGGTGACCACGACCACGCGCTCCATCCCGACCGCCTTGAGGTTGCCCAGGGCGACGTCGAGGATCGTGCGATCCCCGTCGACCTCGAGCAGCGTCTTGGGCAGCGCGTCGGTCAGCGGCGCGAGGCGGCTGCCCCATCCGGCGGCCAGGACCATTCCGATCATGCGGCGTACGACTTCCAGGTCATGCGGCTTCATCCTCTTCGTCTTCGTACACGTCCGATGCATCGTCCACCCGCAGGGAGGACGTCCAGCTGTGGATCGACTCGCCCACGAGCACGATCGCCAGCAGCCCGGCCATGACGTACAGCCCGCCCGGCAGCCCGCCGACGAGGAGCAGCACGAGCACCCCGACCAGGCGCCCGTCCCAGCCCAGCGAGACGAGCGACACCCAGGCGGCCGGCAGCCCGCCGCGGTAGCGCAGCCGGTAGACGAGGTCGTACTGGCGGAACGCGACGACGCCCAGCAGCGCGAACGCGGCGGGCTGGGAGCTGGCCCCGGCGACGGTGGCCATCCACAGGATCGCTCCGTACTCGGCGGCCCGCAGGACCGAGGGCACCGCCCAGCGCAGGCGGTCGTCGTGCGGCCGCCCGCTGGAGATCCCGCCGAGCAGGACCAGCCAGATCACGCAGCCGGCGACGAGGCCGTCCGACGGGTGCGCGCCCTGGAGGATGATCGCCACGACGCCGGGCGCCATCCCCAGCAGGATCTGCAGCACCGGCCAGCCGACGGCGTCGCCGAGCACGCGCCCGATCAGGCGGGCGATCAGGCCGTCGTCGCGGTAGAGCTTGAGCTGGCTCATCGGGCGACGCTCCTCAGCAGCCGTCCGGCCAGCCCGTAGACCGCGGCGCCACCGCCGCAGACGATCAGGACGACGAAGGTCGTGTGGGCCGACCACAGCGCGGCGGTCAGCGAGATCGCGGCGAAGCGCTCGCCGATCGGGAATGCGATGACGCGCTTGCTCCAGCGGATCGCGTCCTGGCGATCGAGCCTGCGCCACGAGCGCAGGGCACCCGCGGCCAGGCGCGCACGCAGCTGCTGCCGCGGCTCGGTGGCCGCGACGGACGCGGCATCGGCGCGCGCAAGCGCGTCGCGCGTCTCTCCCGGCGGCAGCGGCTTGTTAACCGAGTCCCACGCCTGCGCCAGCGGCATGGGCTGCTCGGCCGCGATGACCTGGTGGGCGGCCGCGGCGTAGGAGAAGTCGAACATGTGGCGCACGGTCTGCAGGGTCAGCGCCGCGCCGGCCAGCAGCCACACCGAGTCGCCGGTGCGGCTCGCGCCGATCGCGAGACCCGCGAAGACGACGTACTCCTTCGTGCGGTCGAAGACCGAGTCCAGCCACGCCCCGAGCTGCGAGAACTGCCGCGAGTAGCGCGCGAGCTGGCCGTCGACGCAGTCGAAGGTGAACGCGAGCTGCAGCAGCACGGCGCCGGTGATCATCCCCCAGCGCTCGCCGGTCGCGAACGCCGCGGCGGTGAGCACCCCGAGGAGCAGGGAGAAGCTCGTGACCTGGTTGGGGGTCAGCCCGCGGTGGGCGGCCCAGCGCGCGATGTAGCGCGAGTAGGGGCTGACGAAGAAGGTGGTGAAGAAGCCATCGGTCGCCTTGACCGCGGTGTCGAGCAGGACCTTGTCCTCGTCGAACTCCGAGATCCGCTCCTGCGCGGCCGCGACGTCGGCCTGTGACAGCGGCCGCGCCCAGAAGAGCTCACGCAGATAGCTGTTGCCCAGTGGGGCGCCGGCCCGCACGAGCCCGACCAGGACCAGCGCGCCGGCGTCCTCGCGTCCGGCGGCCAGCCGGCGGCGCAGCTCCTGCTCGCGCTCGAGCGGCAGCTCGACGGCCGCCAGCACCGCGGCCGGGTACTCCTCGCCGGCGACCGGGGTGCCCTCCGGGACCGCGCGGCCGTCCTCCTCGGCGAGGCGGGCGGCGGCGCGCAGCTCCGAGCGCGCCAGCGACTGGCGCCAGCGCAGCGCCTTGAAGTCGTGCTCCTCCACCCAGGACGGCGGCGGCGCGTCGGCGAGCCGGGCGAGCTCGGCACACTGCGCGACGACGGTCGGGCGCTCGGCGGGCGAGACCTTCAGGACGCCGAGGAACGAGAGGTTGGAGCGATGGCAGTAGTGGTAGGCCGAGTTGGCCCCGACGATGCGCCCGCGCCGGTTGCGCATGCGGAAGGTGAACGGGCGGCCGGTGCGCCCGCCGGTGCTGAGCACGCCGGTCGAGACGCGCGGATCGGCCAGCAGCCCGGCGAGCGCCTCGCGGTGGGTGACGATGTCGCCGTTGACGACGATCAGCGTGTCGCGACCCTCGGCGGCGATGGCGCCGATCTCGCGCAGGTCGTCGGCGATCGTCGCGCTGGGGTGCAGCTCGACCTCCAGCCCGGTGAACGAGGCCAGGTCGGCGTCGACGGCGTCGGCGAACGCGGGACGGGTGACCAGGTGGACGTGGGCCACGCCCAGGGAGACGAGCTGGTCCAGCAGCCGGCGCAGGATCGTCGTCTGCTCCCACGCGAGCAGCGCGGCGGGAGCACCGTCGTCGGTGGCGGCGGCCACGAGCACGATGGCGGTGGTGGAGGGATGGGAGGCGGGGCTGGGCATGGAGTTTGAACCGGCGCGCGGAGGCTAGATGATCAGGGTGCGCAGACCCCGAGAGGGCGTCGTCATCCGAACCGATCCGCGCGGCTGGGGCGCCCGTCGAACAGCGTCCTCACGCCCGGCGCGTTAGCCTTGTCCACCGCAACCGTGCGTTATCTCGACTTCCTCGGTGAGGCCCATGAGCGGCTGGCGCCGCCCACGTACCTCGAGATCGGCGTCCGCCACGGCGGGTCCCTCTCCCTCTCGCGCTCTCGCAGCGTGGGGATCGACCCTGCGTACAAGCTGAAGTACGACCTGCCGCTCGACGTGGCGCTCTTCCGCGAGACCAGCGACGCCTACTTCGAGCGCGAGGATCCGCTCGAGGCGCTGGACGGCACGCCGATCGGCTTCTCGTTCATCGACGGGCTGCACCTGGCCGAGTTCGCGCTGCGCGACTTCGTCAACGTCGAGCGCCACAGCGCGTGGACGACCGCGGTGGTCTTCGACGACATCCTGCCGCGCACGGTCGACGAGGCGGCGCGCGACCGGATCACCGATGCGTGGACCGGGGACGTCTACAAGGTCCTGGACGTGCTGGAGAAGCACCGACCCGACCTTATCTGCCTCCGGGTCGGAACCGAGCCCACCGGACTGGGCCTCATCCTGGGCCTCGATCCGGATTCGACCGTGCTGAGCGACGCCTACGCGCAGCTCGAGCGCGACATCGTCACGCCCGACCCGCAGGACGTGCCCGAGGCGGTGTTCGCCCATGACGGCGTGCTCGACCCGCAGGCCGTGCTCGACGCGCCGTTCTGGGCGCTCCTGCGCGAGCTGCGCGACAACGGGACCTCGCGGCGCGACGGGTTGCCGCGGCTGCGGCGCTCGCTGGGCGAGCTCACCGCCCCAGCAGCCGCTTGACGCGGCGCTTGAGCTTGAGCGAGGTCGGCGCCGGGGCGGCGACGGCCGACGGTCCGACCACGTCGGTCGCCTCGGAGATGCGGGCCTTCCCGTCGACGACGAGCTTCACCGCACGGCGGCCCGCGCGCCGGCGCGCGGTCACGGTCCTGGTGAAGCCGGCGACGATCGGGTTGACCTCGAGCGAGTAGTCGCCCGCCGCCAGTGGACCGCCCGCCGCCGCGGTGGCGGGGTCGACCGTCGCGTCGGCGATGAGGACGGGCACGCCCTCCTGGGCCAGGCGCACCTCGGTCTTGGAGACGAGGACGAACTCGGTGGGGTCGGCGACCGAGCGCACCAGCAGCTGGACCTTGGCCTCCGCGAGGTCGGCCGTCGCCTCCAGCGCCTCCTCGTCGAGGCGATCGCGCAGCGACGGCGGCGGGACCCAGACCACGCGCGACGGCGCGTCGGCGCCGTCCTGCGCGACCCGACGGAAGACCAGCGGGTCGCGCTCGCCCTCCAGCCGCACGTCGACCCGCGTCTGCATGGCGCCGTCCGTCTCGCGCAGGTACGTGTCGGCCTGGGCGCGCAGCTGCGCCTCGAATGCGGCGAGGGCGTGCAGTCCCTCGAAGTCGCCCGCGCGCAGCAGGCGCGAGCGGATCCGCAGGTGAAACGGGATGAGCGCCTCGTGCTGGGCGCCGAACCGCTCGTGGGCCAGGCGCGAGATCTCGTGCAGGAGCGCCCGGTTGTACTCGGGGTTCTCCTCCTCGCGGCGCACGAAGGCCCGGCCGCCGACGCGCTTGAGCAGCTTGCCGCGGTACCAGTGCGTGTAGAGGCGATCGCGGAACGCGCCGGGCTCGGTGTGCTCGTCGATCAGGTCGAGCACCTCGCGGAGGTTGGCGAAGTAGCCGACCGGTTCGAAGGGCGAGAACGAGGCGGAGGCGTCGCGCAGCATCCAGTGGTAGACGGGGTAGTCGGCCAGCACCGAGATCGAATCCGCGTGGAAGAACGCGTGCATGACGAACAGGTGGTCCTCGAGGCGGCGCCTGCCCTCGGGGAAGCGGATCCCGTGCTCGACGAGGAACGCGCGGCGAAACAGCTTGTGCGGTGACAGCAGCGTGATCAGCGGCGGCCAGTCCAGGGTCACGTTGGAGCGGTTGCGCCGGAACAGCGGGCGCGGGACGAACTTGCCGTGGCCGACGACCTTGCCGATCACGATGTCGGCGTCGTCGGCCCTCGCCCGGGCCAGCAGACGCTCGAGCGCCTCCGGACCGATGTAGTCGTCGTTGTCGATGAACAGGACGTACTCGCCCTGGGCGATGTCCAGGCCCGTGTTGCGCGGCAGCCCCGGCCAGCCCGAGTTCGGGATGTGGACGACGTGGACGCCCTCGTGCTCGGCCGCGAGCGCGTCGAGTCGCCGCGGCGTGTCATCCGTGGAGCCGTCGTCGACGAAGATGACCTCGTACTGATCACGCGGGAGCGACTGCTCCAGCACCGTGCGCAGGAGATCGTCGATGTGTGGCCCCGGGTTGAAGACCGGGACGATGACGCTGACCGTCGGCACGCGGGGCCAAGATACCCGCTATCCGGAAGCGACCTGTCTGCCGATAGTGCCCTGATGCCTCGTTTCCGCCTCGCGCCGTTGATCGGCCTGCTCCTGTGCGGCGTGCTATGCGGACCGGCTCTCGCGGCCGCGCCCGCGACCCCCGAGCCGACCTCCGCCCCGGCCGGCACGATCCCGTGCGTCGCGGACACCGAAGCCCCGCTGTGCCCGTGGTGGACGGGCCGGGTGACCTTCGTCGCCGATGGCGACACGATCGACGTCGACATCGACGGCGACCCCGTCAGCACGCCGATGCGGATCCGCGTGATCGGCATCCAGGCGATGGAGCAGAGCAGCTACAGCCACACCGTCGCCCGGCGGCGGGGCGACTGCCACGCGCTGGAGGCGACGGCGCGGCTGGAGGAGCTGATCCAGCAGGGCGGCGGCATCGTCCGCCTCACCGCGCAGGACCCCGACAGCCGCAGCCACAACCGCCTGCTGCGCTCGGTGGCGGTGCAGCTCGCCGGGCAGTGGCAGGACGTCGGCACGGTGATGGTCGCCGAGGGCCACGCGCTGTGGTTCCCGATGCGGACCGAGTCGGCGTGGAACACCACGTACGCGACGCTCGCCCAGCGGGCCGCGCAGTCCGGCGCGAACCTGTGGGACCCCAGCTACTGCGGCGGCACGCCGTCGGCGCTGAAGCTGTGGGTCCACTGGGACGCCGCCGGCAACGACGCGCTGCGCCCCGACGACGAGTGGGTGCGGATCCGCAACCTCGACACCCAGCCCGTCGCGCTGGGCGGCTACACGCTGCGCGACTCGGCCCTGAACCGCTTCTGGTTCCCGCTGGACACGGTGATCCCCGCCGGCCGGACGATCACCGTCCAGGTCGGGACCGGATCGGGCTCGATCCTCTCGTGGGGCCGGTCGAGCCCGATCTTCGACAACGTCGACAACGCGATCGCGGTGGGCGACGGCGCCTACCTCTTCGATCCCGCGGGCGGCCTGCGCGCGTGGATGCAGTACCCCTGCCGCGTGGACTGCGTGGACCCGAACACCGGGAGCATGTCGCTGGGGGTGCAGACCTCCGGGCGCGAGGCGGTCACGATCCGCAACACCGGCCCGGTGGCGATCGACCTCGACGGCTACGCGCTGACGAGCGGGACGCACAGCTACGCGTTCAAACCGGACTCGATCGTGGGCCCGGACGAGACGCTCCGCGTGCGCACCGACGGCAACACGAGCGACGACAGCCGCCTGGACGTCTCCTGGGGAGCGAACAACTCCCTCCTCCCCAACGACGCCGGCACCGTCCGCCTGACGACCTTCGACGGGATCGTCCTGGCCTGCCGCTCATGGGGCGAGGCGGCCTGCTGAGGCGGTAGCGGCCCGCACCCCGACGAGGCGGCGCGGGCGGACCGGGCTGTCGGCGGGGGCGGTGTGGCGCCGGATCAGGGCGCCGGGGGCGCGGCGGGATCCGGCGTGCCGGACGCCGCGTCCGTCGCC
>JAOPZL010000040.1 GCA_025964175.1 Solirubrobacterales bacterium | reverse complement strand
AAGGGGTTCGCCGAGCCGACCGAGCTGTTCGTCGCGGCGCTGGCCGACGAATGAGCCCCGACCTGGAGCCGCGGGCCCGGGCCGAGGGGCTGCTGTGGCCGGGCGCGGCGGTGGTCGTGCTCCTCTCCGGCGGGCGCGACTCCGTCTGCCTGCTCGACCTCGCCGTGCGGATCGCGGGCGCGCCGGCGGTCACCGCGCTGCACGTCGACTACGGCCTGCGCCCCGAGTCGGGCGAGGACGCGCGCTTCTGCGTGGACCTGTGCGCGCGGCTGGGCGTGGCCCTGCAGGTCGTCGAGGCGGCGGCGCCGGTCGAGGGCGCGCCGGCGCGTGGCAATCTGCAGGCGTGGGCGCGCGACCTGCGCTACGGCAAGGCGATCGAGCTGGCCGCCGCGCGGGCGGCCGACGTCGCCGCCGGGCACACCGCCAGCGACCAGGCCGAGACCGTCCTCTACCGCCTCGCCGCAGCGCCCAGCCGGCGGGCGCTGCTGGGGATGGCGCCGCGTTCGGGGCAGCTGATCCGCCCGCTGCTCTCGTTCACGCGCGAGGAGACGGGGGCGCACTGCGTCGCGGCCGGGCTGGCGTGGCGCGACGACCCCAGCAACGAGGGTGACCGCTTCGCGCGCAACCGCGTGCGCGGCGGCCTGCTGCCGGCACTGCGCGCCGTGCACCCCGGCGCCGAGGCCAACGTCGTGCGCACCGCGCAGCTGCTGCGCGACGAGGCGGCGGTGCTCGACGAGGTCGTGCGCACCGCGCTGGCCGGACGCGACCGGATCGAGCTGGACCACCTGCGCGCGCTGCCCGGGGCGCTCGCCCGCCTGATCGTCGTCCGCCTCGCCGAGGACGCCGCCGGGACGCTGGTCCCGCGCGCGGCGTCGCGCACGCAGGAGATCCTGGCGCTCGACGCGCAGCGCCCCTGGACCGCGCTCGACGTGGGGGACGGGGTGCGCGCGGTGGTGGAGGACGGCGTGCTGCGGATGGAGGCGGGCTGAACGCCCCCGCCGGACGACCCAGGTGAGACAGCGCTCACGCTTACACTGCCCTTGTGCGCGACCCAAAGATCGGCGAGATCCTCGTCCAGTCCGACCAGCTCCAGCGCCGGGTGAAGGAGCTCGGCGCCGAGATAAGCGCCGACTACCAGGGCCGCAACCCGCTCCTGATCGGCGTCCTGAAGGGCGCGATCTTCTTCCTGTCGGACCTGATGCGCCAGATCACGTGTCCGGTCGAGGTCGACTTCATGGCCGTCGCGTCCTACGGCTCGTCGACCGCCTCCAGCGGCGTCGTGCGCATCCTCAAGGACCTCGACGCGCCGATCGAGGGCCGCGACGTGATCATCGTCGAGGACATCGTCGACTCGGGCCTGACCCTGCAGTACCTGATGCGCAACCTGGGCGCCCGGTCGCCCGCGTCGCTGGAGGTCTGTGCCCTGCTGACCAAGCCCGACCGGCGCAAGGTCGACCTCCCGACGCGCTACCTCGGCTTCGAGATCCCGGATCGCTTCGCCATCGGCTACGGCCTCGATCACGACGAGCGCTACCGGAACCTTTCGTACGTCGCGGCGTTCGAACAGTAAACCGAAGCGGCCAGTGAGCCGAATACAGGTTGGTAGCCTAGGTATTCCCGCCACCCTCGGAAGGCGATTCCCCTCACCATGAGCAGGTTCTTCAAGAGCGCAGCGTTCCCCATCCTCATCGTGGTGGTGCTCGCGTTCTTCGCCCAGAAGCTCATCAGCCCTGGGTCCCCCTCGCGCGACACCTCCTTCGCGGACTTCCAGACGCAGCTGGCCGGCGGCCAGATCAAGGACGTCACGGTCAAGCAGAAGGACAACACGGCCGAGGTCGTGCGCAAGGACAAGGAGACGTACACCGTCGGTTGGCCGCAGGCGTATGGCGCCCAGCTGATCGACGACCTGTCCGCGGCCAAGAAGGCCAACAAGATCGACGACTTCAACGCGAAGGGCACGCCAAGCAACGGCTGGCTCTCGCTGCTGACCTACGTCTTGCCGTTCCTGATCTTCATCGGGTTCTGGATATTCCTGATGAACCAGGTCCAGGGCGGCGGGTCCAAGGTCATGTCGTTCGGCAAGTCGCGGGCGAAGCGCATGTCGGTCGACTCGCCCAAGATCACCTTCCGCGACGTGGCCGGTGCCGACGAGGCGGTCGAGGAGCTCCACGAGATCAAGGAGTTCCTGGAGAACCCGAAGAAGTTCCAGGCGCTCGGCGCCCGGATCCCCACGGGCGTCCTCCTCTACGGCCCTCCCGGCACGGGCAAGACGCTGCTGGCCCGCGCGGTCGCCGGTGAGGCCGGCGTCCCGTTCTTCTCGATCTCCGGCTCGGACTTCGTCGAGATGTTCGTCGGCGTGGGCGCCTCGCGCGTCCGCGACCTGTTCGAGCAGGCCAAGCAGAACTCGCCCTGCATCATCTTCATGGACGAGATCGACGCCGTCGGACGCCACCGCGGCGCCGGCATGGGCGGGGGCCACGACGAGCGCGAGCAGACGCTCAACCAGCTGCTCGTCGAGATGGACGGCTTCGAGGCCAAGGACAACATCATCATGATCGCGGCCACCAACCGGCCCGACATCCTCGATCCCGCCCTGCTGCGTCCCGGCCGCTTCGACCGCCAGATCAGCGTCGACCGCCCCGACCGCAAGGGTCGCGCCAAGATCCTCGAGGTCCACACCCGCGGCAAGCCGCTGGCCAAGGAGATCCACATCGAGGATCTCGCCGGTCAGACGCCGGGCTTCACCGGCGCGGACCTCGCGAACCTCGTCAACGAGGCCGCTCTGCTGGCGGCCCGCAACGGGAAGCGCGAGATCAGCCAGGTGGAGCTCGAAGAGGGCATCATGCGGGTGATCGCGGGTCCCGAGAAGAAGACCCGCGTGATGAGCGAGAAGGAACGGCTCATCACCGCGTACCACGAGATGGGTCACGCCATCGTCGGGCACTACCTCGAGCACTCCGACCCGGTCCACAAGGTCTCGGTCGTGTCGCGCGGGCAGGCCCTCGGGTACACGATCTCGATGCCGCAGGAGGACAAGTTCCTCACGACGCGCGCCGAGCTCTCGGACACGATGGCCATGACGCTGGGCGGCCGCGCCGCTGAGGAGATCGTCTTCGACGAGGTCACCACCGGCGCGTCCAACGACCTCGAGAAGGTCACCCAGTCGGCCAAGGCGATGGTCATGCGCTACGGCATGAGCGACAAGCTCGGCCCGCGCGTGTTCGGTCACAACCAGGGGCAGCCGTTCCTGGGCCGCGAGTTCTCCTCGGAGCCCGACTACTCCGACGAGATCGCCCGCGAGATCGACGACGAGATCCGTCGGATCGTGGAGTCCGCGCACCAGCGGGCCAAGGACATCCTCGCCCAGTACCGCGAACAGCTGACCTCGATCTCCGAGATCCTGCTGCGCCGCGAGACCATCGAGCGCCCGGAGTTCCTCGCGCTGCTCGACGGCCGCTCCGAGGAGGACGTCTTCGGTGCCGACGACGAGCCGACGCCCGAGGCGCTGCCGCCGGCCCCCGATCGCACCGTGACGCGGCCGCTGCCGCGCCCCGGGTTCGCGACGGACCTGCGCCTCGACTCCCCGGAGAAGCCGGAACCGGCCTGATCCCCGGACGGCCACCCGCTGCCGTCCGGCGGCGCCGGATGGGCCTTCGAGCCTGGTGCACGAGGGCGCTGCTGATCGGCAGCGCCCTCGGCGCGTTCCCGTCGGCGGCCGCGGCGATCGTGCCCGCCGCCGATCCCGGCCTGCGGCACATCCGCCACGTCGTGGTGGTGATGCAGGAGAACCGGTCGTTCGATCAGTACTTCGGCACGTACCCGGGTGCGGACGGCATCCCGATGATCAACGGGATCCCCGCCGTCTGCCTGTCAGACGCGGCCGGCATCTGCCGGTCGCCGTTCCACGACTCGGCGCTGGTCAACCGCGGCGGCCCGCATGGCCATCCGGCGTTCGTGGGCGACGTCGACGGAGGCCGCATGGACGGCTTCGCCCGCCAGCCCCGGGCCGGGGCGGACGTCCTCGGGTGGCACGACGCCCGGGAGCTCCCCAACTACTGGACCTACGCGCGGCAGAACGTGCTGCAGGACCACCTGTTCGAGCCGGTCTCGTCGTGGAGCCTGCCGTCCCACCTGTACCTCGTCTCCAACTGGTCGGCGCGCTGCGCGACGCCGGGGGACCCGCTGAGCTGCGTCTCGGCGATGTCCAACCCGGCCAACCTGGCGAACCCCGGCGAGCGCGAGCCCGGCGAGTACGCCTGGACGGACATCACGTACCTGCTGAACCGGGCCGGCGTGAGCTGGGGCTACTACGTGACCCCGGGCGCACAGGCGGACTGCACCGACGACCAGGCGGTCACCTGCCCACTGCCCGCCCAGAGCGCGGCCACGCCCAGCACCCTGAACCCGCTGCCGTACTTCTCGACCGTTCAGGTGAGCGGCCAGGTGGGCAACGTGCAGCCGATCTCGCGGCTGTGGGAGGCGATCGGCTCCGGGACGCTGCCCGCCGTCTCGTGGGTGATCCCCAACCAGGCGACCAGCGAGCACCCGCCCGCCTCGATCGCGGCCGGGCAGCAGTACGTGACGAACCTCGTCAACGCGATCATGCGCGGACCGAACTGGAAGACGACCGCGATCTTCCTGGCGTGGGACGACTGGGGCGGCTTCTACGACCACGTGCGTCCGCCGCGCGTGGACGCCAACGGCTACGGGCTCCGCGTGCCCGGGATCGTCATCAGCCCGTACGCCAAGCGCGGCTACGTCGACCACCAGTCGCTGAGCTTCGACGCGTACAACACGTTCATCGAGGACGTCTTCCTGGGCGGACAGCGGCTGGACCCCGCCACCGACGGCCGCCCGGATCCGCGCCCGTCGGTCCGCGAGGCCTCGCCCCAGCTGGGTGACCTGCGCGACGACTTCGACTTCACGCAGAAGGCCCGGCAGCCGATGCTGCTGAACCCCAGCCCCGATCCGGGCCCGGTCTCGGCGCTCGGGCTGACGGTCAGCCGCCGCGCCGTGCTCGCCGGTACCCCGCGGTCGCCGCGGCTCACCCTGACCGTCGGCTGCGACGACACGTGCCGCGTCACCGCGACGGCGACCGTCGGCGGCCGGCCCGTCGGGCTGCGCGGCGCGGTGACGACGATCCCGGCGGGCACCACCCGCGAGCTGTCCTTCGGCGTGAACGGCCGCCGCCTGGCCGGGCTGGAGCGGGCGCGGGAGCGCCGGCTGCGCCTGGCGCTGCAGGTCGACAGCCGCATCGGTCCCCAGCGCCACATCATCCGCGGGGTGGTCCTGCCGCTGCCGGTCAAGCCGTCCCACAAGCGCTGATGGCCTCCCGCTGCGAACGTGCGCTCGTGCACTCTGGCGTGCAGGCGGCGGCGCGGTCCGTTGCTAGCTTCGGCGCGCTGTGCCCTCGCTTGCGCTCCTGATGTCCTCGCGCCGGTCCCTGCGCCTGCGGATCGCCGCCGCCCTGGCGGTCGCCCTCGCGGTCCCCGCGGTTGCCCTCGTCCCCGCCCCGTCTTCGGCGACGTCGTTGCAGGGCCAGATCCAGTCGTCGAAGGACCGGGAGCAGGCGCTGGCGTCGGGGATCAACGCCGACGGCCGTGCGATCGCCGGCTACCACGGCAAGATCGCCGACCTCCAGGGCCGCCTCGACGGGCTGCAGTCCAGCCTCGACTCCGAGCGCTCCACGCTCTCGGCCCTCCAGAGCCGCCTGCGCGCTGCGCGCGGCGACCTCGCACGGCTGCGCGTGCAGCTGGCGCACGACCGGGTGGCGCTGGCGCGGGAGCTGGTCGGCGAGTACGAGGCCGGCCATCCGCAGCTGGTGGAGATCGTGCTGAACGCCTCCAACCTCAGCGACCTGCTCGAGGCGAGCGAGGCGATGCGCCGCGTCCAGGCCGAGAACGTGCGGGTCGCCAACCGGGTCCGCACAGCCCGCGAGCAGGTCGGAGCCCAGGTCACCCGCCTCACCGCGCTGGAGGCCAGCCAGGAGCGTCAGGCGGCCGCCGTGCTGGTGCAGCGCGACCAGGTCGCCCAGGTCAGGCTGGCGCTCGTCGATCACGAGCTGGAGATCGAGAAGGCGCGCAACGCGCGCTCGGCCCAGCTCGGCGCGCTGCGCTCGCGACGCGCGGTGCTGGAGAAGCGCTATGCCGCCGCGCAGGCGAAGGCGGCCGCGGCGACGACCCGCTCCTACCTCGTGTCCTCGCCGGGCGCCTCGGGCGCATCGGGCGGCGACGGGTTCTTCGCGGCGGGCGGGACGAACTACAGCGTCGGCAACGAGCCGGAGATCGCCGCGCGGCTGGATCGCATGGGCAAGGGGCTGCACCTGCACCTCATCGGCATCTCCGGCTACCGCACGCCCCAGCACTCGCTCGAGGTCGGCGGCTTCGCCGACGACCCGCACACCCGCGGCGAGGCGTCCGACACGCCCGGCGTGGAGGGCGTCCCCGAGGCGGTGCTCGAGTCCTACGGCCTGACGCGGCCGTTCGGCGGCGCGGCCGAAGCCGACCACATCCAGCTGCACTAGGCCCCGGCGCAGTGGGCGGTTAGAGGTGCCCGCGCCGGCGGGGCGGCGGGC
>JAOPZL010000025.1 GCA_025964175.1 Solirubrobacterales bacterium | reverse complement strand
TGCTGCTGCGCGAGCTGCCGGCGCTGCACCGCCTGCGCGGGGTGCTGGCCGAGCGGCTGCTGGGGCGGATCGCCGCGGTCAGCGCGTCGTGGGCCCATGCGGGGGCGGTCGCCGGCTGGTTCGAGGGGCCGACGGCCTGGATGCGCGATCCGGCCCGCGCCGGCATGGGCGGGTTCGGCGAGCTGGGCCTGCAGCTCGTCGACGCGCTGGCGACGCTGCCCGCCGACGAGCCGCCGCGGCTCTCCGCGGTCGCCCTGGATCGCGACGGCCCCCGGCGCACCGATCTCGGCGGGGCGGCCCTGGGGACGTGGGGCGGCGTCCCGCTCAGCGTGCGCACCAGCTGGGCGGCGCGGCCGGGCGGGCTCGAGCTCGTGGTCAGCGGCGCGACCGGCAGCGCGATCGTCCGCGACGGCGTGCTCGAGGTGGTGCGCGAGACCGGCATCCCCGAGCGCTGGGTCGGCGCCCCGCCCGATCCGGGCGACGCCCTGCGCGCCTTCCTGCGCCGCCTGCGGACCGATCGCCTGGAGCGCGACGGCCTCGCGCCCGCGGTCCGCGCCCAGGAGATCGTCGAGGCGGCGCTGCCGGTCGGCTGACCCGATCCCCCGCGCCTGCGCCGCGCGCTGGGGCCGCGCCTCTCTCAAACCATTTTCCGACCGGGCTCCTACCGATCTCACACCCACGGCTGGGAGGTTCCGTGCCGTTGCTTCGATCGCCGCGCCCCCGGAGAGAAGGATCGAGACCGCCACATGACCGTCGAGAGCCCACCTGAGCCGATGCAGCTGACCCTCCTGGCCACCACCGAGAGCGTCACGGCCGCGCGTCGCGCCGTCCGCCCGATCGCGCTGCGCTCCGGCGCCGACGCGCACGCGGTCTCCGTCTGCGTGAGCGAGGCCGTCGCCAACGCCGCCTTCCACGCGTACCGAGCGGGTCAGGTGGGAGATGTGCGCGTCTTCGCCGAGATCGTCTGCGGTCAGCTGGAGGTGCGCGTCGAGGACGACGGCATCGGGATCTCCCCGCGGGACGACAGCACGGGCATGGGCCTCGGCCTGCCGCTCATCGCCGCCTGGGCCGACTTCGTCGAGATCGAGCCCATCCACCCGGGCAGCCGCATCGTGATGCGCTTCGAGCTCGCGCGCGGCGAGACCGAAGGCGACGACCACTAGACCGCGGACCGGGGTGCGCCGGCGCTAGGCTCGCCCGATCGTGGCCCGTCTCACCTGGATCGCTGTGCTCGGTGCGCTCGTGGCGGGGCTCGTCGCCGGCCCGGCGGGGGCGACCGCTCCCGGGCGCAACGGCCTCATCGCCTACACGGCCGGGGGCGCGATCCACACGATCGGGTCCGACGGCCGCGGGGACCGGGTGCTGCTGCGGGACGCCGCGCAGCCCGCGTGGTCGCCGGGAGGCAACGCGCTGGCCTTCCGCCGGGGCGGGGACGTCTGGGTGGCGAGCGTCGACGGCCGGCGCGCCCATCGGCTCGTGGCCGGGGGCTCCTCGCCGACGTGGTCGTCGGACGGGCGGCGCATCGCCTACGTGGCCGGCGACGGGTACACGCTGCGGTCGATCGCCAGCGCCGGCGGTCGCGGCGCTCGCGCGCGGGTCATCGGCCGCACGGGCGACTCGCCGTGGCCCGACTACTACCGCGGCGGCATCGACGGCTCCCCGTCGGGCGATCAGCTCGCCTACTACGGCGTCTTCGACTTCGGCGCGACCCTCGCGCTGGACCTCACGCGCGTGCGCTTCGAGGGCACGGGCATCCGGGTCCTGCTCGACACCTCGCTGCCCGGCCGCGACGGCTGGGCGCCCAGCGGCAACCGCGTCTCATGGTCGCCCGACGGCCGGACCCTGGCCTACGACGCGATCGACTACGCGGCCAGCGGCACCACGGGCGCGACCGGCGTCGCCACCGGACCGGCCGCGCTCGCCACGACGCAGGTGGCCCAGCGCCGCTCGTCGTTCCATCGGTCGCTGACGCTGACGTCGCCCGACTGGTCCCCGAGCGGGCGCGAGCTGTGCGGCACCGTCGCCGGCGGCCTGGGCCTCATGTCCTGGCCGGGCGGGACGACCCGGGTGATCGTGACGGCTCCGGGCACCGGCTTCCCCGACTGCGACTGGCAGACCCGCCCGCGCTGACGCAGCCGGTGCAGGGCCCGGTGGGGAGGACGCCGGTCGGCGCGGCCCTACCGCTGCCCGAGGAAGGCCTGGATGCGCGCCCGCAGCGCGGACAGGGTCTTCTCGGCGGTGATCGCGTCCAACACGACGACCGCCTGCTCCTTGTCGAGCAGCAGCTCGTCGCGGCTGGAACGCAGGATCCGCGTCAGCCGCTTGGCGTCCGCATCGCCGTTGGACCGCGTCTCGATCGCCTCCGCCAGCCCGCGCCTGCTGCCGGAGTCCAGACGAACCTCGAGCCAATCATGTTCTTCAGCCATTACCGGCAAGCTACCCGGGTCGAGGCCACCTGTCACTCGGTCATCCGCTGGGAACGCATGTCGCGCCGCCGTCGGGCGCCGTGAACGTGATGCGCCGCGAGCCGCTCTGGAAGATGACGGTGTCGTCGACCTGGAGGATCTGGGGCCACCGGCCGACCGTCCCGGTGGCCGAGATGCAGGCGCGCACCACCTTGCGCGCCGAAGCGCACGTGACTCCGTGGGTCTGCATCGCGACGACGCGGATCGTCGTGTCGCCGACATCCAGCGGCGGCATGCTGCACGGGTGCATCGTGGGCGCCACGAAGAAGGTGAAGCGCACCGCGGCGCCGCTGGACACCGTGCCGTTGCGCAGCAGCACGGCGCGCAGCTGCGAGCCGCCGAGGCGCATCGAGAGCCCGCCGAAGCCGTAGCGCGCGGCGACCGACGGCGAGGACGGCAGGATCGAGCGCAGCTGCAGGTCGGTGTCGGGCAGGCGGACGACGAGCCGATCGGTCGTGCGCGTCCCCTTCAGCGGGAACGTCGCGGTGCAGGCCGTCGCCGAGCCGCGGCAGTCGGCGGTGTGCGTCGCCGCGTCGGCGGCGGCTGCGGGCAGGGCGATCGCGAGGGTCGCGGCAATCAGCCCGGCCGCACGCGTGAGGCGCATCGTCATGAGGAGTCCGTTCACTTCGGGGTGGACGCTGAGGCGCGAGGCTACGGAATCGGGGGTCGACGTGCGCGGGCTCGTCATCGCCCAGTCGCTGCCGACCGACTCACACGCGCGCCGCCTCGCGCCGGTTGACGGCGGGGATGACGAGCTCGCCGTAGGCGGCGAGCGTGGCGTCCTTGGCGTCGTGCTGGAGATAGACCGAGAACTGGTCCACGCCGAGCTCGCGCAGCTCGTGCAGGCGGGCGACCTGGTGCTCGGGCGGCCCGATCAGGCAGAAGCGGTCGATGATCGAGTCGGGCACGAAGTCGACGTGGTCGTTGCCCGCCTTGCCGTGGGCGTTGTAGTCGTAGCCCTCGCGCTCCTTGATGTAGTCGGTGAGCGCCTGGGGGACCGCGGAGCCGTCGCCGCCGTAGCGGGCGACGATGTCGGCGACGTGGTTGCCGACCATCCCGCCGAACCAGCGGCACTGGTTGCGCGCGTGCTCGAGCCCCGCCTCGCTGCCGTCGGTCACGTAGGCGGGCGCGGCGACGCAGATCGTCACCGACGCCGGATCGCGACCGGCCTCCTCGGCCGCGCGGCGGACCGCGGCGATCGACCAGGCGACGATGTCGGGGTCGGCGAGCTGGAGGATGAAGCCGTCGCCGACCTCGCCGGTCAGGGCCAGCGCCCGCGGCCCGTACGCGGCGACCCACACCGGCAGGCGCGACTCCGGCGCCCACGGCAGGCGCAGCGTCGTGCCGTTGTACTCCACGGACTCGCCGTTGGCCAGGCCGCGGATCACGCCGATCGCCTCGCGCAGCTCGGCCAGCTTCACCGGGCGCGCGTTGATCACGCGCACGGCGGAGTCGCCCCGCCCGATCCCGCAGATCGTGCGGTTGCCGTACATCTCGTTGAGCGTGGCGAACAGCGACGCGGTGACGGTCCAGTCGCGGGTCGCCGGGTTCGTCACCATCGGCCCGACGGTCAGCTTGTGCGTCTCGTCCAGGATGCGGCTGTAGATGACGAACGGCTCCTCCCACAGCAGGTGGGAGTCGAACGTCCACGCGTGCGAGAACCCGTAGGTCTCCGCGCGCTTGCACAGGTCGATGACCCGCGCGGCCGGCGGGTCGGTCTGCAGCACGACGCCGAAGTCCATCAGCGGGTGGCCTCCAGCTCGCCGGCGGCGACGAGGTCCAGCGCGGACCCCACCGTCCGTCCGTACGCGTCGATGGCGACGCGCAGCGCGGCGTCGGGGGAGTCCTCGACCTCGGTGTGGGAGATCGGCGGGTTGCTCTGGGCGAAGATCATCACGGTGGGCACCTGGCGGCCGATCTCGGTCGCGTCGTGCAGCGGGCCGCTGGGGATCGGTTCCCCGTCGCCGCCGCCGGCGGCGTGGACCGCCGCCCGGGCCAGCGCGACCAGCCGCGGGTGGAAGGGGGTGGGGGTGGCGCCGAAGACGCGGCGCAGCTCGACCTCGCAGTCGAACCTCGCCGCCGCGGCCTCGCACGCGGCGCGGCACTCGGCGAGCATCGACGCGAGCTGCTCGGCGTCGAGGTGGCGCAGGTCGAGCATCATCTCGGTGAAGCCGGCGACCGCGGTGATCACGCCCGGCTCCGAGCGCAGCGAGCCGACCGTGCCGACGCCCTCGTGACGGATGGCGATCTCGCGGACCTCCAGCGTCGCCGTCGCCGCCGCGGCCAGCGTGTCGCGCCGCAGCCGCATCGGGGTGGAGCCCGCGTGCGCGGACTGGCCCGAGAAGCGGATCAGGTAGCGCTCGTCGCCGACCGTGCCGCTGACCGCGCCGGCCAGCCGATCGCTGTCCAGCAGGACCGGTCCCTGCTCGATGTGCAGCTCGAGGTAGGCCTTGGCGCCCTCGAGCCGGGCGGTGGCGCCGATCGCCGCGTCGAGGTCGATCCCGCATGCGGCCATCGCGTCCTGCAGGCGGATGCCGCCGGCGTCCAGCAGGTCGCGCACGTCGTCGGGGTCCAGCGTCCCGGCGGCAGCCGAGGAGCCGACGAGCGAGCGTCCGAATCGCGCGCCCTCCTCGTCGGCCCAGTCGACCAGGCGCACGGAGACGGGCGGCGGCGTGTCGGCGGCGGCGAGCGCGCGGAGCACGCCGAGCGCGGCCGTCACGCCGAGGACGCCGTCCAGCCAGCCGCCGGACGGAACCGCGTCGATGTGGGAGCCGACGATGACGAACGCGCCGTCGTCGCCGGCGCCGTCGAGGTGGGCCCAGAGGTTCCCGGCCGGGTCCTGCTCGATGGTCACGGGCAGCTCGTCCAGCCGCTGCAGCAGCCACGCCCGCGCGGCCTGCCAGTCGTCGGACCAGGCGAGGCGCTTGGCACCCGCGTGCTTGCCGCCGGAGACCTTGGCCAGGGCGGTCAGGTCGGCGAGGACGGCGTCGACGTCGATCGCCAGGTCGGTCATGAGCACCACATGCCGGACGGCGTCTCGGAGTTCATCGCGATGGAGGTCATGTGGCGAAGACCGGAGTCTGGGAGGCCGAGCGCGCGACGTAGCGGCCGTGGCCGGGCGCCGTGCGGATCTCGCCGCGGTCGTAGACCATCGTCCCGCGACACAGCGTGTGGCGCACGCTGCCGCTGGCCGTCTCGCCCTCGTAGAGGTCGTAGTCGACGTTCATGAACGAGCTCGCGACGCCGTACGGCTTGGGCGCGTTGGGGTCGAAGACGACGATGTCGGCGTCCTTGCCGGGTGCGATCGAGCCCTTGGCGTCCAGGCCGAAGCGCCGCGCGATCGTCGTGCTCGTGCGGTCGACGAGCTCGCTGGCGGTGATGCGGCCGGCGACGACGCCCTCGTCCCACAGCTTGGCCAGGCGGTGCTGGATGAGGGGCAGGCCGTTGGGGACGAGGCTGAAGTCGTCCAGGCCGCGCGCCTTCTGCTCGTCGTTGAACGGACAGTGGTCGGTGGAGATCGACTCGAGCACGCCCCGGCGGACGAACGCCCACAGCGGCTCCTGGTTGGACGCGTCGCGCAGCGGCGGCGAGCAGATGTAGCGGCAGCCCTCGACGCCGGGGCGGCGCAGGTCGTCGATCGAGTTGACCAGGTACTGGGTGCAGGTCTCGGCGCTGACGTTCACGCCTCGCTGCTGGGCGGCGTCGATCTCGGCGGCGGCGGCCGCGCACGTGACGTGGACGACGAACAGCGACGCCCCGGTCAGCTCGGCCAGGCGGGCGGCGCGGCTGGTCGCCTCGGCCTCGACGAGCTCGGGCCGGGTCAGCGCGTGGTGGATGGAGGAGGTGTTGCCCTGGGCCAGCGCCCGGGTGACGAGCAGGTCGATGACGTCGCCGTTCTCCGCGTGGACCATGGTCAGCGCGCCGAGCTCGCGGGCGCGCTCCAGCGTCGCCGTGAGCGCGTCGTCTCGGGTCATGAGCGAGCCCTTGTAGGCCATGAACAGCTTGAAGGACGAGACGCCGGCGTCGACCATCGCCTGCATGTCCTCCAGCGTCGGCTGGTTGGCGTTCGTGATCGCCATGTGGAAGCCGTAGTCCACGTGGGCGGCGCCGTCGGCCCGGCCCTGCCACGCGGCCAGCGCGGAGCGCAGCTGGTCGGGCTCGTTCTGGATGGCGAAGTCGACCAGGCAGGTCACGCCGCCCGCCGCCGCCGCCCGCGTCCCGGTGTCGTAGTCGTCGACGGACTGCATGCCCATGAACGGCATGGACAGATGCGTGTGGTTGTCGATCAGGCCCGGCAGCACGACGCACCCGGTCGCGTCGATGATCGTGGCACCGTCGGGCGCGGAGACCTCGCCGACGGAGACGATCTTCTCGCCGGCGATCACGACGTCGGCGTCGTACTCGCCGTCGCCGGTCACGACCCGGCCGCCCTGCACCACGATCACCGCTCCATCGCTCATGCCGTTCTCCATCCTTTGATCAGCTCGCTGGCTTCGCCGAGCATCACGCCGACGCGCTCTACGGGAGTGTCTATCACCGCGCGGTCACGGATCGGCGGCGGGGGTCGCAGAGGAGCATCGCAACGAACCCGGCGACCGCGCCGGCGCGGTCCGAAGTCGCCGCCACCCACGGGGGTAGCCTGCGGCGAGTGTCGAGTCCGACCCCGATCATCCTCGACTGCGATCCCGGCCACGACGACGCGATCGCCATCCTGCTCGCCGCCGGCCACCCGGGGGTGGAGCTGCTGGCCGTGACCACGGTGGCCGGCAACGGCCCGCTGGACAAGGTGACGGCCAACGCGCGCCGCGTCGCCACGCTGGCCGGGCTGCTGGACCTGCCGATCGCGGCGGGAGCGGCCCGCCCGCTGGTGGCCGACCACGAGGCCTCGGTCGAGATCCACGGCACGAGCGCGCTCGACGGGCCGGCGCTGCCCGATCCGCGGGTGGAGCTGGACCCGCGCCCCGCCGTCCAGCTGATCGCCGACCTGCTCGACGCCTCGCGCGTGCCGGTCACGCTCGTCGCCACCGGCCCGCTGACGAACATCGCGCACGCGCTGGACCGCGTGGACCGCGCGAAGATCGGCGCGGTCGTCTGGATGGGCGGCTCGACCGGCCGCGGGAACCGCACGCCCTACGCGGAGTTCAACAGCTATGCCGACCCCGAGGCGGCTGCCGCGGTCGTCGCGAGCGGGATCCCGTTCACGCTCGTCGGGCTCAACCTGACCCACCAGGCGGCGGCGACCCCCGAGGTCATCGCGCGCTTCGAGGCGCTCGACTCCGACCTGGGGCGGGTCGTCGCCGGCTGGCTGGAGTTCTTCGGCGGCACCTACCGCGACGTCTTCGGCGAGCCGCATGCGCCGGTGCACGACCCGTGCGCCGTCGCACTGGTCGCCGATCCGGGCGTCATCGAGACCGTCGAGGCGTTCGTCGCGGTCGAGACCGCGGGCCAGTGGACCCGCGGGGCGACGATCGTCGACCTGCACGCACGCCTCGGCCACCCGGCCAACGCGCGGGTCGCGGTCGACCTCGACGTCGACCGCTTCTGGAACCTGATCGTCGACGCGGTGCGCGAGCTGGGCTGACCGGCCGCGGGTGCTCCGCGCCGCGCCGGGCGCGTCGCTCCTAGCGCGCCGAGGGCTCCTCCTGCAGGTCGTCGCGCACGAGGCCGAGCTGCGGCGCGCCGCCCCCGTGGGACACCAGCGTCTGGAAGATCGTGATGTCGCCGTCCTCGAAGGCCAGCGCCGACCCGGTCAGGTAGAGCTCCCACACACGGGTGCGCTCGATCCCGATCTCGGCGATCGCCGCGTCGCGCTCGGCGGCGAGGTTGTCCAGCCACCGCCACAGCGTCAGCGCGTAGTGCTCGCGCATCGACTCGACGTCGCGGGCCTCCAGCCCGGCCCGCTGGAGCGCGCCGACGACGTCGTCGAGCGGCAGGACCTCGCCGTCGGGGAACACGTAGCGCTGGATCAGCGACTTCGGGCCGGCGGGCGTGGAGGCCAGGCGCGAGATGCCGTGGTTCAGGGCGAGGCCGCCCGGGCGCAGCAGCCGCGCGATCGTCGCCGCGTAGGCGTCCAGCTGCGCCGCGCCGACGTGCTCGACCATGCCGACGGAGGCGATCTTGTCGTAGGGGCCGTCGGCGACCTCGCGGTAGTCGGCCACGCGGATCTCGACGCGATCGGCGAGGCCGGCCTCGCGCACGCGTTCGCGAGCCAGCTCGGCCTGCACCTCCGACAGGGTGATGCCGACGACGCGCACGCCGTGGTGCGTCGCGGCGTGCAGCGCCAGCGATCCCCAGCCGCAGCCGACGTCCAGCAGGCGCTCGCCCGGCGTGAGGCGCAGCTTGCGGCAGATGCGCTCGAGCTTGCGCTCCTGCGCGGCCTCCAGCCTCTCGTCGGCGTCGGCGAAGTACGCGCACGAGTAGACGAGGCTGGGCCCGAGCAGGCGGCGGTAGAAGGCGTTGGAGACGTCGTAGTGGTGGCGG
>JAOPZL010000010.1 GCA_025964175.1 Solirubrobacterales bacterium | reverse complement strand
CCTGGGCGCGCGTGCGGCGGGGTCGGGACCCCGCTGGCATGACCATCCGCGGTCGGGGGCTCGTCGGCCGCCGCCGCGTGGTGCGGATCCCGTCCGCCCGGGGCCGGCGGGCCGGACTCCTCGCCTCGCGCCCGAGCCCGGTCCTCGGAGAGCCCGACGGCGTAGAACGCCAGCAGCGCGGCCAGGACCATCCCCGTGCCGATGAGCGCGATGCCCGCGGTGCGGGCGGTCAGCTGCGCGTCGTCACCGCCGAGGAGGAGCAGGACCAGGACGCCGGCGACGACGAGCGTCGCCGGCGGACCGATCCATCTCAACCATCGGGTCAGGCGGCCGCGACCATGGAGTCGCGCTTGGCCGTGATCCCGTCGAGGAGCTCCTTCATCGATGCCTTGAACTTGTCGACGCCCTCGAGCTCGAGGGTGTTCGTCACGTCCATGACGTCGAGGCCGGCCTCGGCGAGCTTGTCGAACAGGCGGTGCGCCTCGTCGACGTCGGAGTCGATCGTGCGACGGACGACGCCGTGGTCCTGGAAGGCCTCGATGGTCTCCAGCGGCATCGTGTTGACCGTCTCGGGCCCGATCAGCTCCTCGACGTACATCGTGTCCTTGTAGGCGGGGTTCTTCACCGAGGTGGAGGCCCACAGCGGACGCTGTCCGCTGGCGCCGGCGTCGGCCAATGCCTTCCAGCGATCGCCCGCGAAGATCTGCTTGTACGCCTCGTAGGCCAGCTTCGCGTTCGCGATCGCGAGCTTGCCCTTCAGCTCGGGATGCCCGATCTCGTCGAGCCGGCGATCGGCCTCGGTGTCGACGCGCGACACGAAGAACGACGCCACGGAGGCGACCTTCGACGGGTCCCCGCCGTTGCTGACCAGGCGCTCGAGCCCGCGGATGTAGGCCTCGGTGACCTCGCGGTAGCGCTCCAGGCCGAAGATCAGCGTGACGTTGATGGAGATGCCGTTGGCGATCGACTCCTCGATCGCGGGCAGGCCCTCCTTCGTGGCCGGGATCTTGACCAGCAGGTTGGGCCGGTCGACCCAGTCGTGCAGGCGCTTGGCCTCGTCGATGGTCGACTGGGTGTCGTTGCCGAAGCGCGGGTCGACCTCCCAGGAGATGTAGCCGTCCAGGCCCTGGCCCTCGTCGTAGATCGGGCGCAGCAGGTCGGCCGCGTCGACGATGTCGTCGTGGGCCAGCGCGTAGAAGATCTCCTTGGGGTCGCGCTCGTGCTCGAGCACCTCCCGCAGCTGGTCGTCATACGCGTCGCCCTCCGCCATCGCCTTCTGGAAGATCGACGGGTTGGACGTGACACCGACGACCGCATCGTTCTCCATGTGCCGGGCCAGCTCGCCCGAGCGCAGCATGTCGCGGGAGATCGAGTCCAGCCAGACCGACTGGCCTTCGGCCGAGAGCCGTTGCAGTGGTGTGTCGGGCATGCGGGGGATTCTCCTCTGGTTCTTCGCCGTTTCCTCTATCACAAGCTACCCCAGCCGCCGCGTGCGTCAACCGAAGGGGACAATCGTTCACATGCACCAGGTGATGGGCATCGTCAACGTCACGCCGGACTCGTTCTCCGACGGCGGCGCGTTCCTCGATCCACGTGCCGCGATCGCCCACGGCTACCGGCTCGCGGCCGAGGGCGCGGCGATCCTCGACGTCGGCGGGGAGTCGACCCGGCCGGGCGCGCAGCCGGTCGACGAGGGCACCGAGCTGCGTCGGGTCGTGCCGGTGCTCGAGGGCCTCGCCCAGAGCGGGGCACAGCTCTCGATCGACACGTTCAAGCCCGCGGTGGCCCGCGCCGCGCTGGAGCGCGGAGCGACGCTCGTCAACGACGTCACCGGGTTGCGGCGCGCCCCCGAGCTGGCCGCGCTCGTGGCCGAGCACGGCGCCCAGCTCTGCATCATGCACTCGGTCGGCGACCCGGCGACGATGCAGGACGACCCGCGCTACGAGGACGTCGTCGGCGAGGTGCGCGCCTTCCTGGAGCGCCAGCTCGCCTTCGCGATCGCCGAGGGCGTGCCGCGCGAGCGGATCCTGCTCGACCCGGGCATCGGCTTCGGCAAGAGCATCGAGCACAACCTCACGCTCCTGCAGCGTCTGGCCGAGATCGTCGACATCGGGTGCCCGGTGCTCGTCGGCACCTCGCGCAAGGGCTTCCTCGGCGCGATCGCCGGCCGCGACGTGCAGCAGCGCCTGGGCGGCACCATCGCCACCAACGTCCTCGCGCTCGAGCGCGGAGCGACCGTCTTCCGCGTCCACGACGTCGCCCCCGTCGCCGACGCCCTGGCGGTTGCGGCCGCTACGCTGGCGGCCAAATGGCCGACGAAGACGAGCTGAACGAGGACGGGTCCTACGACGACGACGAGGAGGCCGCGGCCGAGACCGTCGTCACCGTCGAGATCACCGGGCTCTCCATCTTCGCCGCGATCGGGGTCAGCGACGCCGAGCGCGAGGTCGGCACGCGGATCCTGCTCGACGTGCGCATGGACGTCGGCGAGTGCGACGCGACGGTGACCGACCTGGTCGAGGACACCGTCGACTACGGCAAGGTCTGCCAGACGGCGTGGCTCGTCGCCCAGGAGCGCCAGTACCGGACGCTGGAGCGCCTCTGCTCGGTCATCGCGGACCGGATCCTCAACGACTTCCCGGTCGAGTACGTGTGGGTGAAGGCCGCCAAGCCCGAGCCGCCGATCCCGCTGCCCGTCGAGGAGGTCTCCGTCGAGGTCTCCCGCGAGGCCCGCGACGAGTAAGTGGCCTCGCAGCTGAGCACCACCTTCGACCGCGACACCGCCGTCGAGCCGCTGGGCGACGGTCGCTACGGCGTGGTCTTCGACCCCGCCTGGTGGGTCGTGCGCGGACCCAACGGCGGGTACCTCGCGGCGATCCTCGTGCGGGCGATCCGGGCCGAGGTCGCCGACGACGCCCGGGCGCTGCGCTCGCTCACCGTCCACTTCCTGAGCGTCCCGGCGGCCGGCCCGGGCGAGGCCCGGGTGACGCTGGAGCGCACGGGCCGGGGGATGAGCACCGTCTCGGCGCGCCTGGAGCAGGACGGCAAGCCGATCGCGATCGCCGTCGCCGCGCTGGCCGGGTCCTACCCGTCGGCCGTCGCCTACGAGGCGTCGCGCATGCCCGACGTGCAGCCACCGGAGGAGATCGTCCTCCCGGCGGTCCCGGAGGGCTCGTTCGACGCGCCGTTCCGCCACCACTTCGACATCCATCCCGCGATCGGGCCGATGCCGTTCACGAGCGCGGACCGCGCCTTGACCGGCGCCTGGATGAAGCTGCGCCAGCCCCAGCCGATCGACGAGGCCGTCGTCGTCGGGCTGTGCGACGCCTGGTGGCCCGCGCCGTACGCGGTCACCGATCGCCCGCTGGCCGCGCCGACGATCGACCTGACCGTCCACCTGCGCGCCCCGCTGCCGCTGGCGTGGGACGACCTGCTCGTCGAGGCCCGCTCCGACACCGCGCGCGACGGCTTCTTCGAGGAGGACGTGCGCGTGTTCACCCGCGACGGCGTGCTCGTCGCCCACTCGCGCCAGCTGGCGCTGGCCGTATGACCCTCGCCTACCTCGGCCTCGGCTCCAACGTCGGGGACCGGCGCGCGAACCTGCAGGCCGCGGCCGACGCGCTGCCCGCACAGGGCGTGCGCGTGGTCGCCTCGTCGGCCACCTACGACACCGACCCGGTGGGGGAGATCCTCGACCAGCCGCCGTTCCTCAACGCCTGCCTGCGCGTGGAGACCGAGCTGGGCCCCGAGGAGCTGCTGGACGCGTGCAAGGCGGTCGAGCGCGAGCTGGGCCGGCCGGCCCAGTACGTGCGTCACAGCCCGCGGGCGATCGACGTCGACCTGCTCCTGTTCGGCGACGAGCCCTACCGCTCCGATCGCCTGAGCCTCCCGCACGAGCAGGTCCTGACCCGCCGCTTCGTGCTCGTCCCGCTGCTGGAGCTCGACTTCGCCCTGCGCACCCCGGCCGGCGAGTCGCTGGCGCAGGCCCTCGCCGCCCGTCCGCTCCAGGACGAGGGCGTCCGCCGCGTGGGCGACCCGCTGACTCTCCCGGGCTAGTCGTCGGTCGTGGGGTCCGTCGCCGGCGGCGCCACCCGCGCCCGCAGCTCCTCGACCCGCGTGTCGCCGACCCGCGCGACCACGAGGTCGGCGCCGTCCAGCGAGACGTGCTCGCCCGGCAGCGGCATGCGGCCCAGCTGCTCGATGACGTAGCCGCTCATCGTCGCCTCGTGGATCTCGTCGAGCTGCACGCCGAGCGCCGCCGCGGTGTCGCGGACCGAGGCGTTGCCGGAGATGCGCAGCTCGCCGTCGACCTCGACGATCGGCTCGGCGTGCTCGGGGTCGAACTCGTCCTCGATCTCGCCGACGATCTCCTCGAGGACGTCCTCCAGCGTCACGATGCCGACCGCGGTGCCGTGCTCGTCGACGACGATCGCGAAGTGCTCGCGCTGGCGGCGCAGCTGCTCCAGCAGCTCGTCGATGAGCAGCGACTCGGGCACGTGCTCGACCGGACGGGCGATCGACTCCAGCGGCGGGTTCGCGTCGCCGGCCACGGCCACGAGCAGGTCCTTGGCATGGATGACCCCGACGGCGGCGTCCAGGCCGCCCTCGGGGCGGCAGACCGGCAGCCGCGTCAGCCCGGTCTCGCGGATGCGCGCGACGACGTCGTTGAGCGACGCGTCCGTGGTCACGAACTGCACCTTCGGCCGCGGGACCATGACCTCGCGCGCCCGGCGGTCGCCGAACGTGAAGACGTTCTCGGTGAAGCGCCCCTCGTCTGCGTCGATGAGCCCGGATCCGGCGCTCTGGCGCACGAGTGAGCGCAGCTCGTCCTCGGTGTGCGGGGCGTGCCCGGCCTCGCTGGCCGGCGGGATGCCGAACGGCTTGAGCAGCAGGTTGCCGATGCCGTTGAAGAGGTCGACGACCGGCTTCGTCACGAGGTAGAAGGCGTGCATCGGCGGCGCGAGCATCAGCACCAGCGGGTCGGTGCGGGCGATCGCGGCCGACTTCGGCGCGAGCTCGCCGACGGTCACGTGCAGCAGCGTGATGACCATGAACGAGAGCGCGCTGGCGATCCCGATCCCGATGACCTGCGCCGAGCTGCCCAGCAGCGAGGCGAAGACGTGGTGGAACGCCTTCTCGCCCACGACGCCGAGACCCAGGGAGGCGAGCGTGATGCCGAGTTGGCAGGCCGCGAGATAGCTGTCGATGTGGTGCACCGCGCTGGCGACCGACTTCGCCCCGGGACGCCCGTGCTCCAGCCAGTCGGCCGCCTGCGTCGGTCGTACGCGGGTGATCGCGAACTCGGCCGCGACGAAGAACCCGTTCGCCCCGACGAGGACGAACGCGATGAAGATGTCGACCGCGGTCACGCCGAGGGCAGCCACTCGGCGGGGACCGTTCCCGCCGGGATGCTGCCGGGATGACGCGGAAAGGCACGACGGGCCAGAGCAGGTTGGTGGCGCTGCAGCGCCGGCCAGAGGATGCGCCGGTCGTATGCGAGGCCCTTCAGCTGCAGGGCGCGCTCGACCGCCGCGCACGGATGCGAAGCGGGCACGACGTACAGCTTCAGCCGGCCGGCCACGAAGCCGAGCATACTTCCCGTCCGCATGCTTCTCGTCGTGGACGTAGGAAACACCCAGACCCACTTCGGCGCCTTCGACGGCACCGAGCTCGTCGAGCACTGGCGCTTCGCCACCGTACGCACCTCGACCGCCGACGAGCTCGGCGCGGTCCTGCGCAACCTGCTCGAGCTGCGCGGCCTCGGTCTCGCCGATCTCGACGGCTCGATCGTCTCCTCGACCGTGCCCCAGCTGCGCCCCGAGTGGCGCCAGGTCGGCACCCGGTACCTGCGCCACGACACGATCATCGTGGGCCCCGGCGTGAAGACCGGGATGGCGCTGCGCTACGACAACCCGCGCGAGATCGGGCCCGACCGGCTCGTCAACGCCGTCGCCTGCCGCGAGCGCGTGCAGGGCGCGTGCATCTGCGTCGACTTCGGCACCGCGATCACCTTCGACCCGGTCAGCGCGGACGGCGAGTACCTCGGCGGGATCATCTTCCCGGGCGTGGAGATCTCGATGGAGGCGCTGTCGGTGCGGGCCGCCGCGCTGCCGAAGATCGAGCTGATCGAGCCGCGCACCCTGATCGGCAAGTCGACGATCGACGCGATCCGCTCGGGCATCGTCTACGGCTTCGCGGGCATGGTCGACTCGATCGTGCGGCGGCTGCGCGACGAGCTGGGCGAGGACACCGAGACGATCGCCACGGGCGGCCTGGCCAGCGCCATCGTCCCCTACACCGAGACGATCGACCAGCACGACGAGCTGCTGACGCTCACGGGGCTGCGGCTGCTGTGGGAACGCAACCGCTAGGCGGATCTAGACTGTCCGTGTGCTCACGGACTCCTGGCAGCTCGGCGACCTGACCGTTCCCAACCGGGTGGTGCTCGCGCCCCTGGCCGGGATCGGCAACTGGTTCGTGCGCCTGCAGGCCAAGCGCTACGGGGCCGGTCTGGCCACGTCGGAGATGGTCTCCTCGTTCGCCATCCACTACGGCAACGAGAAGACGCGGACCGAGCTGCTGCGCGTCGATCCGGCCGAAGGCGAGCGCGGGATCACGTCGATGCAGCTCTTCGGCCAGGACCCCGACGTGATGCGCTCGGCCGCCGCCTACGTGCGCGAGAACGTCGCCGGCGTCGACGTCATCGACCTCAACATGGGCTGCCCGGTCCCGAAGGTCTGCAAGACCGGCGCGGGCGCCGCGCTGATCTCCGACCCCGATACCGCGGTCGCGGTCGCGCGCGCCGCCGCCGAGGGCTCGGGCCTGCCGGTCACGGTGAAGCTGCGCTCCGGCCAGCGCACGGGGGAGACCGACGGGGTGCGCCTCGCCCACCGGCTCGTCGCCGAGGCCGGCGTCGCCGCGATCGGCTTCCATCCGCGCTCGGCCCAGGTCCAGCACAAGGGCACACCCGACTACGCGCTGGCCGCCACGCTGGTGCGCGAGCTCGACGCGCCCGTCGTCATCTCCGGCGGCCTGCACGACGCCGCCGCCGCCCGCCACGCCTACGAGGCCACGGGCGCGACGGCGATCATGCTGGCGCGGGGCTCGCTCGGCAACCCGTGGCTCTTCGCCCAGCTGCTGGGCGAGCGCGACGACGAGCCCAGCCGCGCCGAGGTGCTCGCCGAGCTCGAGTGGATGATGGACCGCGCCGTCGAGCACATGGGCGCCGTCCGCGGCGGCCGCTGGATGCGCAAGGCCTACCC
>JAOPZL010000003.1 GCA_025964175.1 Solirubrobacterales bacterium | reverse complement strand
ACGAGCACGCCGAAGGCGATGCCGGCCAGTCCGGCCGCCCACAGGCGGCGGTTCACGCTCATCGCAGCAGCGCGGCCAGCGAGTCGCCCGACAGGTCGGCCTTCGGGATGAACCCGCGCGCGCCGCTGGTGGAGACGAGCGTGCCGTAGTCGGACGGGTCGCGGCTGGAGGTGAGGATGACGGCCGGGCCGGCGCCGGGGTCCGCGCCCGCACCCACGCCGCTGAGCTCGCGCGCCACGACGAAGCCGTCGATGCCGGGCAGGTTGACGTCGAGCAGGACGAGGTCTGGGCGCAGCTCGCGCGCGGCGGAGATCCCCGTCTCGCCGTCCTCGGCCTCGCCGATCACGTCGTAGCCCTCGACCTCCAGCAGCAGCCGCGCGGTCGCGCGGAAGCTCGGGTGGTCATCGACGATGAGGACGGTCACGGGCGGCATGTTGCTCATGCAAGTATCGGCCACCCGGCGCCGCTTTTGCGTACGGCTACCCGTACCCGCCGGCGGTGGAGATCCGGTGGAACGCCTCGACCGGGTCCGCCGCGTGGAAGATCGCCGATCCGGCCACGAGGATCTCGGCACCGGCCTGAGCGCACGCTCCGGCCGTCGTGGCGTCCACGCCGCCGTCGACCTCGATCAGCGCCCGGTCGCCCACCAGCGCCTTGAGCCGGGCGATCTTGTCGATCGAGCTGGGCAGGAAGGCCTGGCCGCCCCACCCGGGGTTGACCGTCATGCAGAGGATCACGTCGACCTCGTCGACCAGCTCGGCGATCGCCTCGACCGGGGTGCCCGGGTTGATGACGACGCCGGGCGAGCGGCCGGCGTCGCGGATCGCCTTGACCGCGAAGGCGATGTGCGGCGTGGACTCGACCTGGCAGAGGATGCGATCGGCGCCGGCGGCCACGAACGCCTCGACGTGGCGCTCGGGCCGGTCGACCATGAGGTGCACGTCGACGATCGCGCCGGCGGCGTGGATCGGCGCAGCGATCGCCTTGAGCACGTCGGGGCCCACGGTGATCGGCGGGACGAAGTGGCCGTCCATGACGTCGAAGTGGATCGTCTTGGCGCCCGCGTCGAGCACGAGCTGGACCTGCTCGCCCAGGCGGGCGAAGTCGGCCGACAGGATGGAAGGCGCGATTCCGCGCGGGATCTCGGTCATTGCGGGAGCAGCATGCTGTCACCGCAGTGCGCACATTGCGTCGTGGCGGTGGAGGACATGCGCACGATCGTGGAGTGCTCGCCGCAGTTGGGGCAGACCGAGCGCAGCTCGAAGCGGTGCATGCAGTAGACGCAGCGGTAGCGCCCGGCCAGGTTGGTCGGTCGCAGCCACGGCTCCTTGCAGGTCGGGCAGGTGAGCCCGACTTCGACTGGTCGCTCGGCCATCTCGTTCACAGCCTACGCAGGGTGCAGATGAAGAATCCGTCGGTGCCGTCGCGATGGGGCAGCGTGGTGCGGGTCGCCTCGATCGCGAAGCCCTCCAGCGCGGCGACCTGCTCCTCGTTCTCGGCCGCCGACAGCGTGCACGTCGAGTAGACGATCCGCCCGCCGGGCTTGACCGCCCGCGCGGCGGCCTCGAGGATCGCCCGCTGCTCGATCACCAGCCCCTCGATCTGATGCGGGTTCGCCCGCCAGCGCAGGTCGGGACGGCTGCGCAGCGTCCCCAGACCCGAGCACGGCGGATCGACGAGCACGCGGTCGAAGAGGGCGTCGCCCGCGTCGAAGCACGAGGCGTCCTCGACGTGGACGGCCACGATCGAGGCGCGCATGCGCTTGGTGGTGCGGCGCAGCCCGTCGGCCCGCGCCGGGTTGCGCTCCACGGCGACGATCTCGCCGCGGTCGCCCATCAGCGCCGCCAGGTGCGTGGTCTTGCCTCCGGGCGCCGCGCACAGGTCGAGGATCCGCTCGCCCGGCTGCGGATCGACCGCGCGAGCGACGAGCTGGGACGCGCGCGACTGCGGCAGCAGCGCACCGCCGCGGAACAGCGGCGAGCCGTGCGCGTCGAAGGGGGCGTCCACCACGACCGACTCGGGCGGATCGAGGCCGAGATGCGTCGCGACCCCCAGCGCGGCGCGCAGCTCGGCGGCGGTCAGCAGCAGCCCGTTGGCGCGGAGCGCGTGCTCGGCCGGCGCGTTGATCGCGGCCAGCAGCCCGCGCGCCTCGTCGGCGCCGAGCTGATCGAACCACAGCTGGGCCAGCCACAGCGGGACGGAGTGGCGGATCGCGGCCTGCTCGGGGGTCGCGTCGGGCAGCGCGTCGACGAGCGCCGCCCCGCCGGACGCGGCCTTGCGCAGCACGGCGTTGACGAGCCCGGCCGCGCGCGGAGCGTCCTTCTTGGCCAGCTCGACCGACGAGTCGACGGCGGCGTGGTCGGGCACGCCCTGCAGGAACAGCAGCTGGTAGAGCCCGAGGCGCAGCGCAGCCCGCACGGGCGGATCCAGCCGCGTCGCCGGCCGCGCGGCGAACCGCTCGGTGATGCTGTCCAGCGTGCCGGCCCGCTGCACCGCGCCGAATGCGAGCTGCGTGGCGAACGCCCGCTCCCGCGGGTCCATGTCCTCGACCAGCGGGCGCAGCGCCCGATCGGCGTACGCCTGGTCCTCGAACACGCGGCGCAGCACGGTGTAGGCGGCCCTACGAGCGGGACTGACCTTCGGATTCACGCAGCACCTGCGCCACGCCGCGCATGGCCAGCAGCCGCGCCGCGGCCGTGGTCCGCACGCTCAGCAGACGTGCCACCGCCTCGAGGTCGGCGTACTCCGCGGCCGAGACCCGGAAGTTGACCTGCCGCGCCGGTCCGCCGCCCGCGGGCGGGATGTCGATCGACGGGATCGAGCGCGGGAACGCCGCCGCCCGCAGAACCGCCGGACGCACCGCGCGGTCGGGACGCTGCAGCAGCGACTTCGCCGATTCGACCGCCGCCTCCATCTGCCGCTTCCCCTCCAATCCGGCCCGCGCGGCCGGATGGGTCGACGGATGAGCGCGGGCCAGGACCGCCCGCCAGTGCCGGCGCGGGATCTGGCTCAGATCGGGAATCGGATGCTCGCCGAAGAACCCGCGCACGGGCGGCCGCGACAGATCGAAGCCGTCGTCGTCGCCGCCGCCGGCCGGCTTCTGAGCGTTGAGCGAGGTGCTCATCTTGAAGAGCGCTAGCAGGTGCGAGGAATTTCCTAGCACCCGCTAGCAAGGTCGAGAAGGAACATGCTGCCCCGCATCCTGCGCCACGCGCCCCGGCCTTTGCCTCGATGTGCGCGATTCGATGCGAAGGCGCATGGAGCTCGTCGCAGAGAGCGCGCGTTGCGTCGCAGATCGGCCGGCCCGGAGTGGCACTCACGACGGCAGACCGTGGCCGCGCAGGTAGGCGGCAGCGTCCATCGGACGGCCGCCGGGGGGCTGCACCTCGAGGAGCTCCAGGGTGCCGGCGGCCGTGGCGAGGAGGAGACGAGGGCCGTCGGCGAAGAGCTCGCCCGGCGCGGGCGGGGCGGCCGGCGCGTCCTCGGGCGCCAGCGGGCGCGCCCGGTGGATCGTCAGGAAGCGCTCGGGTCCGAGGGCCAGCCGTGCGCCGATGTGGGGGTGCAGCGCGCGGATCGTGCGGTCCAACGCGGGCGCGCTGTGCGCCAGCGGGTCCAACAGGCGGTCGGCGGCCCCGATCTTCTCGGCGTACACGACGCCCTCCTCCGGCTGCGCCACGAACGGCGGGGCGTCGTCGAACACGTGCACGAGCAGCTTCGCGCTCAGCGCCTCGAGCCGCTGCGCGAGCGAGGCGAAGTCGTCGTCCGGGCGGATCGGCTCGCGTTCCACGGCGCTGATCGGGCCCTCGTCGAAGCCCGCGGTGGGGTGCATGATCGCCACGCCGGTCTCGGGATCTCCGGCCATGATCGCGCGCTCCAGCGGCGCCGCACCGCGCCAGCGCGGCAGCAGCGACGGGTGCACGTTGAGCAGGCCCGGGGCCGACAGCAGCGGCTCGCGCAGCAGCGCGCCGTAGGCGCAGACCACGATGAAGTCGAAGCCGGCGTCCACGACCGCGGGATCGGCGCTGACCGCGTCGGGCTGGTGCACGGCCAGGCCCAGCCCGCGGGCGGTGTCGGCCACGGGCGGCGACTGCAGCCTGCGCCCCCGGCCCGCGGGCCGGTCCGGC
>JAOPZL010000416.1 GCA_025964175.1 Solirubrobacterales bacterium | reverse complement strand
CCCTTCAGACCGATGCATCCGCGCGAACTCATCGGGCACACTGTCCCCATGGCCGACGACGATGACGACTGGGTGGGCACGCCGCCCGAAGGGCACTACACCCGCGACCGCGCCGATCCGGCGTTCTGGTGGCGCCAGAAGCCGGTCAGCATCACCGCGACGCTGATCGTGGTCGTGATCGTCGTCCTCGTGATCGTGATGCTCGTCAGCTGAGGCCGCCCGGCCCGTGGCGGGTGATCGAGATCGCCATCGGGAGCGACGTGGGCTCGGCCTCGTCGGGCAGCCCCTGCAGGCGGCGGTGGAACGCGCCGGCCACGCGCTGCGCGTGGGCCTTGGCGACCTCGGCGCGCGGACCGGCGAACAGCTCGTCGACGGTCGTGCTCCACAGCACGAGCCAGCGCTCGAAGTGCGCGCGGCGGATCGGTGACTGCGCGTTGAGGACCGCGTGGGGCCGGAACGCGCCGCCCCGGTAGGTCTGGACGCCGAGCAGGATCGTCTCCCAGAACGCGGTGATCTGCGGGACGTGCGCCTCGAGGTCGAGCCGGGCGACGTCGACGAACAGGTAGCCGATCATCGGGTCCACCAGCGCGCGGCCGTAGAAGGCCCGCACCAGCCGCTCGACGTCGGCACGGTCCTCGATGTCGCCGAGCTGCGCGGGCGAGGTCATTCCCCAGAAGGTACGGGGCGGCGCCGTCAGTCCGCGCCTGCGGAGGAGCCTCCCGATCGGACCGCAACCTCCAGGACCTTCTCCAACGCGTCGAAGTCGCTGACGCGCACGGTCACCGTGAGCTGCCAGGTGCCCGCGACGGCGAGCGTGAGGTCGGGCACGACGTAATGCCCGGGGCCGGCCTTCGTCGCCTCCTGGGAGATCGGGCCGATCTGCTTGGCCGCCAGCGACGCGGAGACCGTCACCTCCTTGGCGGTGTCCAGCTGCGCCCCGGTCCGCGGGTCCATGAGGTAGAGGTGGACCTCGTTGGCGCCCACCTGCGCGGGATCGACGGTCAGCTCGAGCTCCTGCTGGCCGATCCGCGTCATCGCCGAGAACGGCCCGGAGGCCTTCGTGTCGGCGGGCGCGTATCCGGCCAGCGCGCCGGTGACGGCGAGGACGGCGACGAGCAGCGCGACCTCGCCGCGCAGCGTGCGGCGCAGGACCAGCCCGTCGTGGCCGGGGGTCCGGCGCGCGCGGGCGGCGGACTGGAGCCGGGGCAGGGTGCGCCGGCGGTTGAGCGCTCCGAGCGCGACGAGCCCGAGCAAGAGGGCGACCTTGATGACGACGGCGCGTCCGTAGGCGGTGGTGAACACCAGGTCGAGGTGGCCGATCTCGAAGAACGCCTGCACGAGGCCGGTTCCCGCGATGACGCCGACCGCCGTGAGGGCGATGGCCGAGAAGCGGGTGATCACGGCGCAGAGCAGCTCGGTGCGCTCCGGCGCGGGACGGCTGCGTGTCGCGGCGGGGAGGGCCACGAGCAGCGCCACGAGGCCGCCGAGCCACGCGGTCATCGCCAGCACGTGCAGGACGTTGGCCGGGAAGAGGACGGCGACCGGCGGCTGCGTGGAGCCGTGGCCCGACAGCGCGGGCAGCGCGACGAGGTAGGCGATGGGAGCCAGCGCGATCCAGGCCGTGCGAGGCCGGCGCAGCGCGCGCGGCGCGATGGCGGCCACCACGGCCAGGGTCACCCAGCAGCCGGCGGCGATCGCCCACGTCGTGCCGAAGCGCGTGCCGAGCACCGCGCCGATCGTGGACCACCGCAGCGCCGACCAGCCGCTCACGCCCGCGCCCTCGGCCCCTTCGAGCACGATGGCCAGCAGCGCGCTGACCAGCCCGCCGGCGCTCGCGGCGAGCACGAGCGCGCGGATCCGCGCGCCGACCGCTGCACGCTCGATCGCCCCCGCTGGCGGCCAACACAGGACCAGGAACAGCAGCGCCCCGCCCCCGACGGCGATCGCCGCGAACTGCAGCGCCCGCGCGGCCGCGAAGGTCGTGCTCGTCACCCGGCCCGTCTTCGCCGCGCTCAGCAGCTGCGCGACGCTCTCGCCGCCGCCGCTGGCCCGGCCGACGGAGAACACGACGCCGCTGGAGACGACGTGGCCGTCGGCGGAGATGACCCGGTAGGTCGACGTGTAGGTGCCGTCGGGCAGGTCGGGCTCGAGGTGGACGGCGAGCCGGGAGCCGACGCCGCCCGGGTGGAACGCGGCGCCGCGGTCGACGCGCCCGCCCTTGGCGTCGAAGACGCGGATCGCGCCGAGGTTGCCTTCGACGGCCTCGTCGAAGCGGAACGAGACGGTCCCCGGAGACCGCTCGAGCACCGCCCCGCGCTGTGGGCTGCTGTCCTGCAGCGTCGCGTGCGCCGCGGCCGGCGCGGGCACGAGCACCAGCACGAGCAGCGCCGTCGCGAGAGCGAGCCCACCGCGGCGCATCCCGCTCACCAGGCCTCGACGGCGGTTCGCCGCCGCCGCCGTCGCACGACGACGATCAACGCGAGGCTCGCCAGGAGCACGAGCGCGAAGGCGACGAACGCCCCGATCGGCGGCCCGGACTGTTGGCGCGGGGTCCACCACAGCGTGCCGGTGATCGCGCCCTCCGTGCCGCCGATCGAGATCGGGATGCGGTAGTCGAAGACCTTCGTGCGCAGCTTCTGGTCCTTGACCTGCGGCGGGACGCCGGTCCCCATCCAGTGCATGCGATGGTCGTGCCACTCGAAGCGGCCCGATCGATCGACGGTCTGCCAGTCAGGGGGCGAGTCGGCCTTCACGCCGGGCGGGACCGTGGCCGTCCCGGCGCGATCGCCGTTGAGGTAGAACGCCGGCGAGCCGTGGTTGACCTGGACCGTCCCGCCGGGCAGGAAGCGGGCGTACCGATCCCCCTTGTAGCCGTAGATGGTGATCGGCTGGGCGCCCCGGTAGACGAGCTGGAAGCGGTCGTCGCGGTTGAGGATCGTGAGCTTCAACCCCGGCGTGCTCGGCGTCACGGCGCCGACGATCGTCTCCATGTTCGGGTTGCCCTGATGGGCGAGGGCGATGGCGGGGCTGGACAGGGTCGCGATCGCGACGCCGGCCAGCGCAAGGACGCGGCGCACGGCGGCCTCCTGAGGATGGTGGGCGGGAGCGACCGCTCCACCGGGCCGCGCCCGGCGTGGGGCCGGATGCCGCGGATGGAGGGTCGGAGCTAGCGGGCGGGCGCCGCGAGCGGCGGTGCGCGACCGGCGGTGCGCCGGGCCAGGAGGAGCCCGCCGTGCGGCGTGGCGTCGAGGATGCGCCAGCGCACCGGTGCCGTCGCGAGGGCGCGGCGCGGGACGGTCGCGCGGCGCACGGCGAGGCGCCGCAGCGTGGTCTCCCCCACGTAGCGCCCGCCGAGCAGCGGCGCGAGCAGCATCAGCGCGGGCGCCAGGGCCAGCCAGCCGACCGACAGCCCGTCGACCGAGTGCGTCACGGCCCACAGCGCCGCGAGAGCGGCGAGGAAGGCGAGCGGACGCAGGGCGCGACGGGTCATGCTGGGCGCATCCTAAGCGATCTGGTTACTGTTCCCGCCGTGACGCGTCGCCACATGCGCATCTGGGCCGGGCTGGCCGTGCCGCTGCTGGCCGTGCTCGTCGCGCACCTGGTGACCGGCATGGTCGAGGGCATCGCGATGCTCGCGCCGGCGCTGGCGCTGCTCGTCCCGCTGCTGGCCGGCCGCTACGTCGGGGAGCAGACGATCCACCGGGTTCGCCGGTCGCGGATGGCACCCGCCGCCCGCCGCCGACGCGCCGTTCCCCGCGCCCTCCCCCGCCGCGTCGCGGCGACGCTCGTGCCCCGCGGCGGGCTGCTGCTCGCCTCGTCGCTGGCCACGCGCCCGCCGCCGCTGACTGACTGACGTCCCCCTGACGCAGCGTCGGCCGCCGCCCTCCGCGGGCCGGTCGCGCTGCGACGTTTGACCGACTTCAGCCAGAGGAGGCGCCCCGTTGCGCCAACACCAGCGTTCCGTCGCGATCCCGATCGCTGCTGCCGTCAGCGTTCTCGCGCTGCCCGCCGCCGCCACGGCTCACGTGACGGTCAACCCCAAGCAGGCGCCCGCGGGCGCCTACACCGTCCTCGACGTGCGCGTTCCGACCGAGCGCGACGACGCGTCGACGGTGAAGGTCGTCGTCAAGATGCCGCCGGGCATCGTCAGCGCGTCCTACGAGCCGGTCG
>JAOPZL010000414.1 GCA_025964175.1 Solirubrobacterales bacterium | reverse complement strand
CAGCACCTTGCCGGCCACCAGCGACAGCGGCTCGGCGAGAGCGGCGACCTGCTGGGAGAACTGCTTGCGGTCGGCGTCGGTCAGCTCGCTGTAGGGCGCGAAGCCCGAGGCGGCGTCGGGGCGCCTGTACTTGTCCAGGCCCGTCTGCACGGCGGCGATGCGCTCGTCGATCTGCTTGACCAGGGCCGCGTCGCCGCGCTCCTCCAACGCCGGCTCGAGCGTCTCGAACGCCTTCCTGGCGCCGTCGAAGTTCGCCTGGAAGTCGGTCAGGTCGGTGTGGGAGTAGCGATCCTCCTCACCGGTGATCTTCGACGCGGACACCTCGTCGAGGAGCCCGACCGCGCCGTTGGCGATCTGCGACGCCTGCAGGTCCAGGCCGGCGATCTTGCTCTGCAGGTCCTTGACATCGGCGAGGAGCTTGTCGGCGTACCGCTCCGTCCCCTTGGTCGTCTTCCTCGTGAACAGGATCTGCTCGATGCGGTGGAAGCCCGTCCACGAGGCACTGTCGGCAACGTCGTTGACGCGCGCGTCGATCTCGGGGTCCAGATCGCCGAAGGACTCGGCGATCGGCTCGATCGCCTCGTAGTGCGAGCGGGTGGTGGCGAAGAGGTCCTGGGCCTTCTGCGTGTCGCCGGCCTTGAGCGCGGCGACGAAGGTCGTCGTCGCGGCGGTCAGCTCGTCGGCCTGCTTCTGGACGTAGGCCTTGTAGTCGGTGACGGCCTTGGCAAGCGTCGCGTCGTCGTCGGACGCGGCCTTCGCGGTCGCGGCGCCGGTCACGACGAGCTTGCCGTTGTCACGGGCGTCGTTCTGGAAGGTGCAGTTCAGCACGTAGGTGCCGGGCTGCAGCGTCAGCGTGAAGTCGCTGCCCAGGCCGGGCGCGAGGTTCTCGCGCTCGCCCATGATGATGCCGTCCGCGTTCTTCAGCTCGATCTCGTCGGTCTTCGTCGAGCCCGGGTTGACGACCGAGATCTTGACCGCGCCGGCCTCCACCGTGGCGTCGGATGGGGTGCAGCCGCTGTCGGTCAGCTGGAACTTGAGCTCCTTCGCGGCCGCCTTGCCGGTGGTCGACGAGCCGCTGGAGCCGGTGGTCGACGAGCCGGAGTCGCTGCCGCACGCGGCGATCGTGGTGGCGGCGAGCAGGGCGCAGCCCCCGGCCAGCAGGGCGCGGGCCGGGGAGCAGGACATCGAGTTCATGAGGATTCCATGGCGGTGGGAGGAGGAGCCGCCGGCGAGCGCTCGCGCCGCGGGCGCCGCTGAGGCCAGAGGACGTACAGCAGCATCGGCACGGCGTAGGCCAGGTAGACGAACAGCTCCGCCTTGGTCGGGTACGCGTAGAGGCCGAGCAGACCGGTGATGAGACCGGTGGTGATCGAGTCCGACGAGGGGATGATCACCGCGGAGAGGTCGAGGGCGCGGGTGTTGCCCACGGTGATGAGCCCCGCTTCGTTGAAGTGGTGCACCGCGGTGGACAGCAGCCCGGCGGCGATGATCACGAGCAGGATGGCGGTGAAGCGGAAGAACCTGGCCAGGTTCAGCCGCATCCCGGCGCGGAAGATCAGGAAGCCGATGACCGCCGCGACCAGCAGGCCGGCGGTCGCGCCCAGGCCGGCCGACAGCGGGCTGACGCCCATCGTGGCCTGGAAGGCGGCGAGGAGGAACATCGCGGTCTCGAGGCCCTCGCGCAGGACGGCGAGGAAGGCCATCAGCACGAGCCCGTAGGCCGAGCCGCGGGCGAGCGCGGCGCCGGCGCTGCTGTGGAGGTCGCCCTTCAGGTCCTTGGAGTGACGGCGCATGAAGACGACCATGAACGTGACCATCACCACCGCGATCACGCCGACGAAGGCCTCGAACGCCTCCTGCCGGCGCTGGGGCAGCTGCTCGTTGACGAGCTCGAGCACGGCGGCGACGCCGACGCACAGCGCGATCGCCAGCCCGACGCCGATCCAGACGTAGCGCAGTGCGTCCCGGCGTCCCTCCTGGTAGAGGAAGCCGGCGATGATCCCGACGACCAGCGCGGCCTCGACACCCTCGCGCAGGCCGATGACGAAGTGGACGATGGGAAGGGCCGCGAGGAGCATGTGTAAGGGCAGCCTAACGGAAAGTTCGGCTGCCCTTATTTTCGAGCGGGAGGTCCCCATCCACGGAGGCCGGCGGCGACGCGGCCTTCACGAGCACGCGCGTCGTAGAGTGCCCCCCGTGTCCGCCGACGCCAGCCCGCCCAGCCCGACCCGCCCCACCGAGCTCTACCTGATCGACGGCAACTCGCTCGTCTACCGGGCCTTCTTCGCCCTGCCGGAGTCGATCGCGACCTCGACCGGGTTCCCGACCAACGCGATCTTCGGATTCGCGTCGATGCTCGTCAAGCTCATCACCGACCACGGGGTCAAGCCGACGATCGTCGTCTGGGATCGCGGGTCCAGCGGACGCAAGGAGGTCTACACGGAGTACAAGGGCCACCGCCCGTCCAAGCCCGACCTGCTGGCCGAGCAGTACCCGCACATGGAGCCGCTCGTCGACGCGTTCGGCTACACGAACTACGGCGTCGACGGCTTCGAAGCCGACGACGTGATCGCCACGCTCACCGAGCAGGCCAAGGCACAGGACATCTCCGTCACGATCGTCACCGGCGATCGCGACATCTTCCAGCTCGTCGACGACAACGTGCGCGTGATGGCGACCGCGCGCGGGATCACCGAGACGAAGCTGTACGGGCCGCAGGAGGTGCTGGACCGCTACGGGATCGCGCACACGCTGATCCCCGACTTCTACGGCCTCAAGGGCGACACGTCCGACAACATCCCCGGCGTCCCCGGCATCGGCGACAAGACCGCCGCCCAGCTGCTGCAGAAGTTCGGGACGCTGGAGCGGATCCTCGACTCGGTCGACGAGATCTCCGGCGCCAAGCGCCAGCAGAACCTGCGCGAGTTCGCCGACGACGCGCGCGTCTCCAAGGTCCTGGCCACTGCCCAGCGCGAGGTCCCCGGCGTGGACCTCGACCTCGAGGTCGCGCTGGCCCGCGAGCCCGACCGCTCGCGGCTGCGCGAGGTCTTCCGCGAGTTCGAGCTGCGCGACCCGCTGCGCCGCCTCGAGGAGGCCCTGGGCGATCCCGACGAGGCCGCTCCGCCGCCCGCCGCCGACGTCTCGGTGGCCGCCGAGGTGCGCGAGGGCACGCTGGACGACCTCTCCTCCC
>JAOPZL010000380.1 GCA_025964175.1 Solirubrobacterales bacterium | reverse complement strand
GAAGACCGCCGCCTGAGAGACCGCCCGCGCCCGGTGCGCGGGGGCGGTCGCTCGGCCGACCCGCGCGTGCCTGCGCGGGCGGCAGCAGCCCCGACGCGGTAGCGTGCCCGCCCCAGGATGGAGGCATCGGGGAAGGAGCCGCTGCGCCGCGGCACGATCATGGCGCTCGTCGCCCTGGCGCTCGCCGTCTTCCTCGTCGCCAACCACTTCACCGCGCTGAGCGCCGCTGGCCGGCGGCGTGATCTACATGTTCCAGGTGGCGGGCGGGTCGATCGGCCTCGGCCTGACGACGACGGTCTTCACCGCGACGGCGATCTCCCACGTCCGGGCCGAAGGCGTCGCCGAGCGGCTCTCCGACGACCAGGTCCACGCCGTCGGCAACATCCTCTCCGGCGCCGAGAGCGGACACCAGCTCACGGCCGCGTTCCCCCAGATCGCCGCCGAGCGAGCAGCTGGCCCGCGACGCGTTCACGGCCGGCGTGCACATCGCGCTGCGCGTGGACGCGGGGCTCGCGGTCTCCGGCTTCCTGATCGTCGTCTTCTTCGTCGGCGCCAAGCTGCACCGCCGCCGTCCGCCGATCATCCACAGCGGCGCTTCCGCGGCGCCCACCGGCGCGCGCGCCACAGGGGCGAACGAGCCGAACGCGGGCTGAGACCGCTCCTAGCGCTGGCGCTGGGAGCCGGGCAGCCGGTCCACGATGCGCCCGAGTCGCTCAGCGGCGCCGTGCAGCGGCTCGGCGACCGCCGCCATCGCCTCGGCCGACCGGTTCATCTCGTCCATCGTGGCGATCGCCAGCTCCAGCGACGGGAGCGCGGCGGCGACGGCCTGGCCCTCCAGCGCGACGGCGGTGCCCGCGGCCTGGAGATCCCCGGCGACGGCCAGCACCTCGCCCGCGCGCACCTCGATGCGCTCGCCCAAGGCGACGATCTCGGCGCCGCGCACGTCGATGCGCTCGCCCAACGCGACGATGCCCACGCCCAGCCGCTCGACTCGCTCGCCCAGTGCCAGCAGCTCACCGCCGCGCGCGTCGATGGCCCGCCCGACGTCCAGGGCCTCGTTCATCCGCGACTCGAGCTGGGAGACCTTCGCGGTCAGGCGCGCCTCGACGGCCGGGAGCGTCGCCGCGGCCGTCGCCAGCGCATGGAGGTCCTCCAGGGCGCGCAGGACCAGGCGCGGGGGCAGCGTCAGCAGGTTCACGGCCCCGAAGAAGATACCTTCAGAGGTCGTGCCCCAGCCCGCCAACACCAAAGGAACGCCGTCCGCGCGGGTCGCCGCCGTGCGTGAGTCGCTCGTGCCGCTGCGCGCCACCCTCGACCCCGAGGCCCTCGCCGCGCACGTCGCCGAGCTCGAGGACGAGATGGGCGCGCCCGGCTTCTGGGACGACCAGGACACGGCGCGCAAGGTCTCCGAGGAGCACGCGCGCACGAGCCGCAAGCTGGAGACGATCCGCTCGATCGAGACCGATCTCGAGGACCTCGACGGGCTGATCGAGCTCGCGGCGGAGGACCCGTCGATGGCCGAGGAGCTCGACGGTCAGATCGCCTCCGTCGAGGAGCGCGTCAGCACGCTCGAGCTCGAGCGCCTCTTCTCCGGCCACTACGACGCGGGGGACGCGCTCGTCACCGTCAACGCGGGCGCGGGCGGCACCGACGCCCAGGACTGGGCCGAGATGGTGCTGCGCATGGAGATGCGCTGGGCCGAGAAGCGCGGCTTCTCCGTCGACCTGCTCGAGGCGAGCGCGGGGGAGGAGGCCGGCATCAAGTCCGCGACCTTTCGGGCCAGCGGCGAGAACGCCTACGGCCTCTACGTCGCCGAACGCGGCGTGCACCGCCTCGTGCGCCTCAGCCCGTTCGACTCGGCCAACCGCCGCCAGACGTCGTTCGCCGGGGTCGAGGTCGCGCCGGTGGTCGAGGACTCCGCCGAGATCGTCATCGACGACGACGACCTGCAGGTCGACACCTACCGCGCCTCCGGCGCCGGCGGCCAGCACGTCAACAAGACCGACTCCGCGGTGCGGATCACGCACCGGCCGAGCGGCATCGTCGTCCAGTGCCAGAACGAGCGCTCGCAGTCGGCCAACCGCCAGACCGCGATGGGCATGCTGCGCTCCAAGCTCGCTGAGGCCGAGGAGCGCCGGCGCGCAGAGGAGATCGCCAAGGAGAAGGGCGAGGCGCAGGACGTGAACTTCGGCTCGCAGATCCGCTCCTACGTGCTGCACCCGTACACGATGGTCAAGGACCACCGCACCAACGTCGAGGTCGGCAACGCCCAGTCGGTCCTCGACGGCGAACTCGACGGCTTCGTCAAGGCGGAGTTGATGCGCGCCGCGGAGGATCGTTGACGGACCTCCCCGGTGGCCTCCGCGGCGGCGAGCAGCCGACCGCCCCGTATCTGGACGCCATCGTCGCCTACGGGTTCCGCGGTCCGGGCCGCTTCCACGTCCCCGGCCACAAGGGCGGCCCGGGCGCCGACCCGGGCCTGCGCCACGCGCTCGGCGACGACGCGCTCATGCTCGACGTCCCGCAGGACATCCGCGGCATCGACGTCGGTCCCGCCCCGACGCCGTATCAGCGCGCCGAGCTGCTCGCCGCCGAGGCCTACGGCGCGCGCTGCACGTGGTTCCTGACCAACGGCGCGACCCAGGGCAACCACGCGCTCGCACTCGCTCTGGCGCCTCCGGGCTCGGTCGTCGTCGCCCAGCGCAACGCGCACGCCTCGCTCGTCGACGGCCTCGTCCTCTCCGGCGGACGCCCGCACTTCGTCGCCCCCGCCTACGACGAGGAGCTGGGGATGGCGCACGGCATCACCCCCGAGGCGCTGAAGGCCGCCATCGAGGAGGCCAGGCAGCGCCACCCTGCGGTCAGCGCCGCGTTCATCACCTCGCCGACCTACTACGGGATGGTCGCCGACGTCGCCGGCTGCGCCGAGGTCGCCCACGCGGCCGGGGTCCCGCTGATCGTCGACCAGGCGTGGGGTCCGCACTTCGGCTTCCATCCCGATCTCCCGCAGGGCGCGCTGCAGCTCGGCGCCGACGCCGTCCTGACCTCGACGCACAAGATCGTCGGTTCGCTCACGCAGTCGGCGATGCTCCACGTCGGCCACTCCGACCGCATCGACGCCGACCGCGTCAGCCGCACGATGCGCCTCCTGCGCTCGACCTCGCCGAGCTCGCTGCTGCTCGGGTCGCTGGACGCCGCGCGCCGCCAGCTCGCCGTCCACGGGGAGGCGCTGCTGCACGAGACGCTGGCCGGATCGCGGCGGCTGCGCGAGAAGCTCGCCGGCGTCGCGGGCGTCACCGTCGTGGGGGAGGAGCAGGTCGGCTCGCCCGGCGTGGCCGACTGGGACCCGCTGCGCGTGGTGCTCGACGTGCGCGAGACCGGGCGGACCGGCTACGAGGTCGCCGACGCGCTGCGCCAGAGCTACGACGTGCAGCCCGAGCTCGCCACGCAGGCCACGGTCGTCCTCGTCCTCGGCGTCTTCCAGCCCGAGTCCGACCTCGTCCGCGTCGGCGGGGACATCGAGGAGACGATCAAGCGCATCGTCCCGGTCCCGCCCACCCCGCACGAGGCGATCACACGCCCGATCGCCGCGCTGCGCCACGATGTCGTCGTCTCGCCGCGCGAGGCGTTCCTCGGCGAGTCCGACGTCGTCGGCGTCGACGACGCGGTCGGGCGCATCTCGTGCGAGTCGATCGCCGGCTACCCGCCCGGGATCCCGGCGCTGCTGCCCGGTGAGCGGGTCACCGCGGAGTTGGTGGCCTACCTGCGCGAGCTGCGCGCGGCGGGGGCCCGGCTGCACGGCGCCAGCGACCCGGACTTCGCGACGATCAACGTCCTGCGCGCCTGACGGCCTTCCGGCCGCGCCGCGGCCACCGGGCCGATGAACGGGGCCCCGCTCCAGCGCGGCCCCGCCGCCGCTAGCCTGCGCGCCCTCATGGAGCTGTCCGAGATCGTCGCCGCCGCCATCGCCGAGGACGTCGGTGCCGGCGACGTCACCACGCTGGCCACCGTTCCCGCCGACGCGCGCGCGGTCGCCACGATCACCCAGAAGCAGCCGGGGGTCGTCTTCGGCCTGGACGCCGCGCAGGAGGCGTTCCGCCAGCTCGACCCGGCCGTGCGCTTCGAGCGCCTCGTCCCCGAGGGCGAGTGGCGCGAGAGCGGCCCCGTGGCGCGGATCACCGGCCCGGCCCGCGCGCTGCTCACGGGCGAACGGACGGCGCTGAACTTCCTCGGCCGGCTCAGCGGGGTCGCCACCGCCGCGGCCCGCGCGACGCGCGAGGTGGAGGGCACGGCAACGATGGTGCTGGACACGCGCAAGACGACGCCCGGCCTGCGCGCGCTGGAGAAGGCGGCGGTGAAGGCGGGCGGCGCCGCGAACCATCGCTTCGGGCTGCACGACGCGTTCCTGATCAAGGAGAACCACATCGCCGCGGCCGGGGGCATCGGGCCGGCGGTCGCGGCCGCCCGCGCGGCGCACCCGGAGCTGCTGCTCGAGGTCGAGGTGCGCAACCCCGCCGAGATCGACGAGGCGCTCGCCGCGGCGGCTCCGCGGCTGCTGCTGGACAACATGGATCCGACGCAGCTCGCGGCCGCGGTCGCCCAGATCGGCGGCCGAGCGGAGACCGAGGCGAGCGGCAACGTGACGCTCCAGACGCTGCGGGCGGTGGCCCAGACGGGCGTGGACTTCGTCTCGCTGGGCGCGCTGACGCACTCCGCCTCGACGCTGGACCTCTCGTTGTTGCTCGAGCTCGAGGAGCGTCGATAGAATCGATCGTTCCCCGCCTCTCTCTTTCGGAGAACGTCCCGTGAGCCTCCTGACGCTCGAGAACATTCCCGCCCTGCAGGCCGAGGTGCGCGCCCTGGCCAAGGAGCGTGACGCCGTGATCCTCGCCCACAACTACCAGGTGGCCGAGGTGCAGGACGTCGCCGACTACGTCGGTGACTCGCTCGGCCTGTCTCAGCAGGCGGCGAAGGCGCAGGCCTCGGTCATCGCCTTCTGCGGCGTGCACTTCATGGCCGAGACGGCCTCCGTGCTGTGTCCCGACAAGACGGTCCTGATCCCCGACCTGGACGCCGGCTGCTCGCTGGCGGACTCGATCACCGCCGAGCAGCTCGCCGCCTGGCAGGCCAAGCACCCGGGCGCGATCACCGTCATGTACGTCAACACGACGGCCGAGGTCAAGGCGCTCACCGACTACTGCGTGACGTCGTCCAACGCCGTGAAGGTCGTCGAGCACATCCTGCGCGAGCACGGGCCGGACACCGAGATCCTCTTCGGGCCCGACATGTTCCTCGGCGCGTACGTCGAGAAGCAGGTCGGCCGCGCGCTGCACGTGTGGGACGGCGAGTGCCACGTCCACGCGGGCATCCGCCCGTCGGACATCGCCGACGTCCGCGCCGCCCACCCGGGCTCGGACTTCCTCGTGCACCCCGAGTGCGGCTGCTCGACCTCGGTCATGGAGTACGTCGCCGCGGGCGACGTCGACTCCCAGGGCGTGCACATGCTGTCGACCGGCGGGATGATGGACTACGCCGAGCAGCACAAGGGCCAGGGCGGCACGGTGATCATGGCCACCGAGGTCGGCATGCTCCACCCGCTGCGGATGGCCGCTCCCGACATCGACTTCATCGCCGCCAACGAGCGTGCCAGCTGCCGGTACATGAAGATGATCACGCTCGCCAACCTGCGTGACGCGCTGCGCGACATGCAGTACGAGGTCCGCGTGCCGGCCGAGATCGCCGAGAAGGCGAAGGTGCCGATCGAGCGCATGGTGGCGATCAGCTGATCGACGTCGAGGACGTCCGCGCGGCGGCGCGGCGCCTGGACGGCGTCGCGCACCGCACGCCGGTCGTGCGCTCGCGCACCCTCGACGCGCGCGTCGGCGCGGAGGTCCTGCTCAAGGCCGAGAACCTCCAGCGGGTCGGCGCCTTCAAGTTCCGCGGCGCGTACAACGCGGTGGCCGCGCTCCCGGCCGCCGAGCGCTCGCGCGGCGTGGTGAGCGTGTCGTCGGGCAACCACGCGCAGGCGGTCGCGCTCGCGGCCGCGCTGCACGGCGTCCCCGCCCTGGTCCTGATGCCGCTGGACGCGCCGGACCTGAAGGTGGCGGCCACCGTGGGCTACGGCGCGCGGATCGTGCGCTTCGACCGCTACGCCGAGGACCGCGAGGCGCTGCTCGCCGCCGCGGTCGCCGAGCACGGGATGGTGGCGATCCACCCCTACGACGACGAGCGCGTGATGGCGGGGCAGGGGACGGTGGCGCTGGAGCTGCTGCAGGACGCCGGCCCCTGCGACGCGCTCCTGGTCTGCGTCGGCGGCGGCGGGCTGATCGCGGGCTGCGCGACCGCGGCGAAGGCGCTCGACCCGGCGATCCGCGTGATCGGCGTCGAGCCCGAGGCCGGCGACGACGTGCGCCGCTCGCTGGCCGCCGGGGAGCGCGTGGCCCTGCCGGCGGTGCCCGAGACGATCGCCGACGGACAGCAGCTCCCCGTCTGCGGGGAGCGGACCTGGCCCGTGATCGCCGCGCGCGTCGACGCGGTCGCGGTGGCCTCCGACGCCGAGATCGTGGCGGCGATGCGCTTCCTGTTGGAGCGCTGCAAGCTCGTGGTCGAGCCCAGCGGGGCGTGCGCGCTGGCCGCGCTGCTGGCCGGCCGCGTCGATCTCGGCGGCGCGGAGCGGGTGGGCGTCACGCTGACGGGTGGCAACGTCGACGCGCAGCGACTGGCCGCATTGATCGGCTAGGCGCGCCGCTCACGCACCGCGCCGCCGCTCCTGTACCCCTTCGACGTGGACTTGCGGAACCGATAGGGTCCGGCCATGGAGGAGACCTGGATCGACGGGACGCTCTTCGCCTTCGACGGTCGTGTCCTCGAGGCCTTCGGCTTCCCGGGCGAAGGCGATCTGCGCTACCACATTCGCAACCTGAAGCTGACGGTGGACCCACCGGATGGCAAGGGGCGACGGACCATCCACCTGCGGCCGTGGTCGACGGCTGCCGGCTCGATGGCCCTGCACGTGTCCGAGGAGTCGTGGCCGACCGCGGAGCCGTTCCTCGATCACGTCACGGCGGCGATCCAGGAGCAGCGGGGCGTG
>JAOPZL010000375.1 GCA_025964175.1 Solirubrobacterales bacterium | reverse complement strand
AAGGTCGCCGCCGGGCGCAAGCTCGAGCTGCGCGTCGTGCCGCTGCCCGCGGGGCGCGATCCGGCCGACGTCGCGCTGGAGGAGGGCGCCGAGGCGGTGCGCGAGCTCGTCGGCCGGTCGGTCCCGTTCGTGCGCTTCCGCGTCGAGCGCACCCTGCACCAGGGCGACCTCAACTCCGCCGAGGGCAAGGACGACGTGATCGCGCAGCTGCGCCCCGCGTTCGCCGCGCTGGGGCCGAGCATCCTCCAGCAGGAGCTCGTGGCGCTGGTCGCCGATCGCCTCGACATCGACGCCGAGCTGGCGCAGCGGCTGCTGTACCAGGGCCAGGGAAGCGGCGGTCAGCGCCAGGACGCGGCGCCGCGCTCGTCCGGTTGGCGCGGCGGCGGCGGCGACAGCGAGCGGGGCGGACCCGGCACGTCGCGCGGCCCGTCGACGATGTCCGAGCTGTCCGCGCGGCCGCCGGCCTCGCGTGCCGCCCAGCGCAGCGCCCAGACGGAGCGCGCGTTCCTGACCCTCTGCCTCGCCCTGCCCTCCGAGGGCGCGCGCCATCTCGCCGAGGTCGATCCGCAGCTGTACTTCACCGACCCGGTCGCCCGCCGCGCGGCGGCCTGGCTGCGCGAGCACCTGGCCGCCCCGATGGAGGGTCTGCCGCCGGACGACGAGGAGCTCAACGCGCTGCTGCCCCGCATGGCCGCGCGCGCCTCGAGCTCATCGGTCAAGGCGGCGCACCTCGACGTGGAGCGCATCCAGCTCGAGCAGGCGCTGGCCGCCCGGCAGATGGCGACGGCCGAGCCGGGCACCCGCGCGGCGATCGCCCGACGGCGGATCGTCCTGCAGGGTCAGCTCGACACCGCGCTGGAGAAGGCGTTGGGCTAGCCTGGACATCCGCAGCTTGGTCGCGGACCCGTCCGCACTAAGCTGTTCGCGTCCCCTGCCGATGACGTGAGGGACGACTGCTTTCGGGGGTAGCTCAATGGCAGAGCATTCGACTGTTAATCGAAGGGTTGAGGGTTCGAGTCCCTCCCCCCGAGCTTGAAGAACGAAGACCGCCCATGTGGCGGTCTTCGTCGTTCTCAGCCGATGAGGCACTCGACGAGCTCGGCGGCCTGCGCGCCACCGTCGTGGGACTCGGCCCAGGCGGCGAGCTCGCGGGCTCGTGCGGCGAGCCGGGGATCGTCGACCGCCCGCGCGACCGCGAGCCGCACGGGCGTCGGATCGGCCCAGCGGCGCGGGAGGCGCACGCCCGCGCCCGCCCAGGCCACGCGCGCGGCGTTCTCGTTCATGTCGCCCCCCGCGGGGACGACGACCGGCACGCAGCCGGCGGCCAGCGCGCGCACGACGGTCCCGTGGCCGCCGTGGCAGACCACGACGTCCGCGGCCGCCATCGTCTGGGTGTAGCTGACCCAGTCGACGAGGCGGGCGTTGCGCGGGACGGCGAACGGCTGCGCGTCCTCGGGGAGCGGACGGCGGTTCAGCGCCGCGAGCACGCGCACGGGGGAGTCGGCGAGCCCGGTGACCGCCGCGCGCAGCAGGCGGTGGGTCGGGTCCTGCACGGTCGACGGCGCGACGAGGACGAGCGGCGCGTCCCCGGGCGGCAGCGCGACGTCCTCGTAGGGCTGCTCCCACGGCAGCGGCCCGACGACGTGCGTGCCGGGCAGCGGCGGGCGCGGGTACTCGAGTTGGGGAAACGTCGCGACGAGCGCCAGCTGCTCGCTGATGCCGCCGTGGAAGCGCTCCAGGGCGGGCAGGCCGAGCCGCGCGCGCGTCTCGTTGAGCTCACCGCGGCCCAGGACGAGCCCGCGCTGCACGAGGCGATCCAGCTGCCCCCAGACGCGGCGGCCCAGCGCCGTGCGCGGCAGCCGCGCGCCCATGGAGTACGGCGGGAAGCCGGGCGCGCCGCGCGGGTCGACGTGGGGGATGAGCGTGGCGACCGGCAGGCCGAGCTTCTCGCCGGCCAGCGCCGGAGCGAGCGTGAGGATGTCGGCGACGACGACCTCGGGCCGCGCCTCCTCCAGCTGGGGCAGCGTGTCGGCGGTCGCGCGCACGACCGCCTCGTAGGGCTTCAGCGGGCGCTCCATGGTCGGGAACACCTGGTACTCGGGTGCCGGCGCGAAGCGCATCCCCTCGCGCTCGACGTGCTCGGCCCAGCGCGTCCACGTCTGCAGGGTGACGTCGTGCCCGCGCGCGGCCAGCGCCTTGCCCAGGGCGATCGCCGGGAACGCGTGCCCGGGATCGCCGAAGGCGCCGACGAAGACGCGGCTCACGCCACGTCGGCGGCCAGCTCCGCCACCAGGCGCAGCTGCGTGAGCCGGTCCTCCTTGGTGAACGCGAAGGGCGACACGCCCAGCGTGCCGACGCCCGCGTCACGGTAGACCGCGAGCCGCTCGCGCACGGCGTCCTTGGATCCGACGAGCGCGACCTGGTCGATCAGCTCGTCGGGGAGCGCCGCCGCGGCCTGTGCCTTCTTGCCGTCGAGGTAGAGGTCCTGGACCTCGCGCGCGGCGTCCTCGAACCCGTAGCGCTGGATGAGCTGGTTGTAGAAGTTCTGCTTGCGCGAGCCCATCCCCCCGACGTACAGCGCGATGAACGGGCGCACCGCGTCGCGGGCACCCTGCACGTCGTCGGTCACGAAGACCTGGACCGAGGGCGAGATGTCGAACCCGTCGTCCAGCGAGCGCCCGGCCCGCGCGGCGCCCTCCTCCAGCGGCTTGCGCAGCTCGCCGAGGTGCTCGGGGGCGACGAGGATCGGCAGCCAGCCGTCGGCGATCTCGCCGGCCAGCGCGGTGTTCCTCGGCCCGATCGCCGCGAGGTAGATCGGGATGTGCTCCTGCACGGTGCCGATCGTCAGCTTCAGCGCCTTCCCGGGGCCGTCGGGCAGCGGCAGCGTGATCGTCTCGCCGTCGAACTCCAGCCGCTCGCGGGCCAGCGCCTTGCGCACGACCGCGACGTACTCGCGCGTGCGCTGCAGCTGCTGGGCGAAGCGCACGCCGTGCCATCCCTCGCTGACCTGCGGCCCCGACGAGCCGATCCCGAGCAGGAAGCGCCCCTCGGAGAGCTGGTCGAGGGTCGCCGCGGTCATCGCCGTCATCGCGGGGGAGCGGGCCGGCATCTGGAAGATCGACGAGCCGATCTTGATCTTCGTCGTCTGCCCGGCGATCCACGCCAGGACCGTCGCGGCGTCGGATCCGTAGGCCTCCGCGGTCCACACGGAGTCGTAGCCGAGCCGCTCGGCCTCCTGGACGACCTCGATCTGATCCTGGGCGGTGAGGCCGAGGCCCCAATAGCCGATGTGCACGCCGAGCTTCATGCCTTGAAGAGACCCTTTCACGAGCGGGAGAACCGCCACTGTATGGGTGACTAGAGCGTCTGGCCGATCTCGAAGCCGGTCTGCTCGAAGAGGATCTCGGGGATCGTGCAACCGGGGGAGAGCTTCAGCAGCGGGCGCACCATCTCGGCGACGTCGCTGGTCATGATCATCTTGTCGATCGGCACCGCGCCCTTGACGAAGTCGGTCATCGGCGTGTCGACGAAGGCGGGGCAGAGGGCGGTCGACTTGATGCCGATGGGGCCGAGCTCCTTGTTCATCGCCTCGGTGAAGCCGACGACGCCGTGCTTGGTCGCCGAGTAGACCGACAGCCACGCCTCGCCGCGCTTGCCGGAGATCGACGAGGTGTTGATGACGACCGCGTTCTTGTGCTCCGCCGCGGCGGCCTTCAGGAGGTCGAGCGACTCGCGGTAGAAGAGCGGGATGTGGCGCAGGTTGGCGCCGAGCTGGAGGTCGAGCATCTTCGTCGTCATCTCCGCGATCGGCTGTCCCGCGCCGACGCCGGCGTTGTTGACGAGCACGTCCAGGCGCCCGTAGCGCTCGCGGTGGCGGCGCACGACCTCCTGCACGACGGCCTCGTCGGCGACCGACCCGGGCACGACCTCGACCTCGTAGCCCGCCGCGCGCAGCTCCTCTCCGGCCGCCTCGATCTTCTCCGGGCGGCGCGAGTTGACGGTCAGCCCGTAGCCCTCCTGACCCAGCATGTGGGCCAGCGCGAGGCCGATCCCGCTGGATGCTCCGGTGACGATCGCTGCGCGTTCATGCATGTGCTCTGTCCTCGTTCAGGTGGCGAATTGCCAGATCAAACCACCTACAGTTCGGATCCGATGCGTGTAGCCCTGTCCGTGATCGCCGCCAGTGCCGTTCTGGCCCTTGCCGGCTGCGGCTCCAGCGGCGATGGCTCGACGAACCCGCCGCCCTCGCCCCAGCCCACCGCGAAGGCCCAGGACTTCCCGTCCGCCAAGGGCAAGACGCTGACCTCGCTGCGGGCCGACCTGCCGGCCGGTCCGATCCTCGCACCGACGACCGTCGGCTCGCTCGAGGTGGGGGACAACCGGGTCGCCTTCGCGCTGCGCGACCGGGCCAACAAGCTGCTCAACGGCGCCGACGTCGCGCTCTACACGACCGACCACGACGGCGGCAACGTGAAGGGCCCGTACCTCGCCCACACCGAGTCGCTGAACGTGCAGACCCAGTTCCGCGCGCAGAACGCCGATGCGGAGCCGGTCGGCTCGCTCTACGTGGCGATGGTGCCGATCCGCAAGGCGGGCAAGCGCGTGATCACCGGGGTCGCGCGGCTGGACGGCCGCCTCGTCGCGACGACCGGCTTCGAGCTGACGATCCCCAAGCGCGGCCAGAAGGGCCGCCCGCCCAACGTCGGCGACAAGGCGATCGACGTGCACACGCCGACGATCGCGTCGGTCGGTGGGGACGCGGCGAAGATCTCCACGCGCATCCCGCCCGCGGACCCGATGCTGAAGGACGACCTCGCCTCGGTCGTCGGCAAGAAGCCCATCGTGCTGGTGTTCGCCACGCCGCAGCTGTGCCAGAGCCGGATCTGCGGCCCCGTCGTCGACGTCGCGATGCAGGTGCAGTCCGACTACGGCGACAAGGCCACGTTCATCCAGCAGGAGATCTACAAGAACAACAAGATCGCCGACGGGTACACGCCGCAGGTCAACGCGTGGCGCCTGCCGACCGAGCCGTGGATCTTCGTGATCGGCAAGGACGGCCGGGTCATGTCCCGCTTCGAGGGCGCGGTGTCGGTGGGCGAGCTCGAGCGCGCCGTCGCGGCCGCGACCAAGGAGACCTGAGGACGTGGAGGGCTCAGGCGGCTCCGGCGCGGGCGAGGGCAGCAGCCGCCGCGGCTTCCTGCGCGCGCTGATGCGCGACGCGGCGAGGGGCGCGACCGAGGCCTCGAAGGTGATCGGGCCTCCCGGCCTGCGCCCGCTGCTGCAGGCGGCGCTGCCATCCGAGGCACCGCCGCAGCGCGAGGTCATCGACATCGACGACCCGCCTCCCATCGGCGCCGACCTCCAGCCCGCGCAGGCGGCGACCCGCGAGGTGGACGTCGAGGAGCTGCTGCGGTGGGCGGTCGAGCTCGGGCTGGGACCGCGCTCGCACGCGCTGCGCGAGCTCGCCGTGCCGTCGCTGCGGCTGACGCCCGGCATCGCCGACGAGGGCGTGTGGCTGGGCGGCGAGCCCGAGCTGCCCGACGACGTCGACTGGCCGCACTGGGGTGGGGGACTGCTCGACCTGATCGTCCAGATCGACCTGGCCCGGACGGAGCTGCCGCTCGAGGGCCACCTGCTGCTGTTCTTCGACACGCTGCGTGCACCGTCGGGGCAGGCACCGGGCGCCGAGGACGCGGCGCGCGCGGTGATCGTGCCGACCGCGGATGCGCGCGGGCCGCGCGCCGGCGAGCCGATGCGGATCACCCGCGAGCTGATGCTGCCGCGCGCGGGGTCGGGATCCGTGCAGGCGCTCGACCTCGATCCGCAGGAGGCCGGCGCGTACGGCCGCCTGCGCGCCCGGCTCGCCCAGGAGCAGGGCGTGGAGCTCGAGGACGGCGAGGGCAAGGAGATCGCCTACCACCGGATGCTCGGGCTGCCCAACGACGTGTCGGACCGGATGCCGATCGTCTGCGAGATGACGTCCCGCGACCGCCAGGGGAGCGAGTTCGACCCGCTGGCCGACATGGACGTGGAGCCGGCCGCCGCGCGTTGGCGCCTGCTGGCCCAGGTCAGCGGAACCGCGGCGGGGCGCCTGTACTTCTGGATCCCCCGTGAGGACCTCGAAGCCGGCGACCTCTCCACCATTCGGGTGGTTCCGGACCCCGGCTAGACGATGCCGACCCTCCCGATGCGCCATTCTGTGTCGTCGTGAGCGACATCGGCCAGATTCCCGACCTCCAGTCCCGCGTGCGCGACGTGCACCGGTGCTTCCCCAGCGGCGTTGCGGTGGTGACGACGTCCGTGGACGGCGCGCCGTACGGCCTCGCGGTCAACGCCTTCTCGAGCGTCTCCCTGGAGCCGCCGCTCGTCCTGGTCTGCGTGAAGACGACCGCGCAGACGCACGACCACCTGTATCGCGGCGAGCACATCGGGATCAGCTTCCTGGCCCACGACCAGGTCAGCGTCGCATCCGTCTTCGCGACCTCCGGCGGCGACAAGTTCTCCCAGATCCCGTGGCACGCGGGCTCCACCGGCGTCCCGGTGATCACCGACTCCTCCGCCTACCTGGAGACGGAGATCGAACAGCGCCTCTCCGCGGGCACCCACACGATCTTCATCGGCCGGGTCGTCGACGCCGACGCCCCAGC
>JAOPZL010000083.1 GCA_025964175.1 Solirubrobacterales bacterium | reverse complement strand
TTTCGTATCAAGCGGCTGAAGGGACTCGAACCCTCGACCTTCTGCATGGCAAGCAGACGCTCTAGCCAACTGAGCTACAGCCGCGCGACGAGGGAGCATGATAGCCATCTCGCATGTTCAGCTCTGTGGTCTTCGATATGGACGGGGTTCTGGTGGATTCCGAGGAGCGGTGGGACGCGGCGCGGCGGGCGGTCGTGGCGGCTGGGGGAGGGCGCTGGAAGGACGAGGCGACAGGGGCGATGCAGGGGATGAGCGCGCCCGAGTGGGAGGCCTATCTCCATGACGAGCTCGGGCTCCGAGACGCGCCGGCGGCGATCGGCCGGACGGTCGTCAAGACCATGGCCGACGGCTACCGCGCCGACCTGCCGCTGCTGCCCGGCGCGATCGAGGTGGTCACGAGGCTCGCGGCCGTCTACCCGCTCGCCGTCGCCTCCTCGGCCAACCGCGAGCTGATCGAGCTCGTCCTCGAGCTGGCCGGGATCGCCGATCGCTTCCAGGCGATCGTCTCCAGCGAGGAGGTCCCGCGCGGCAAGCCCGCGCCCGATGTCTACCTCGAGGCCGCGCGGCGGATCGAGACGCCGCCCGAGGCCTGCATCGCCATCGAGGACTCCTCCAACGGCCTGCGCTCCGCCCACGCCGCCGGCATGACCGTGATCGCCGTCCCCAATGCCGCGTTCCCGCCCGCGCCCGACGCCCTGGATCTCGCCGGCGCCACCGTCGCCGAGGTCGCGCAGATCACCCCTGAGCTGATCGCGTCGCTCAGCCCGCGGTGATCGCCCTGCCGTTCGTCAGCCTCGCGGTGCAGCGGCGACGGGGATCGCGCGGTGCGCGGTCGGCTCTGACTGCGGGCCGCTGAGGTCGGGCTCGGGCGGCGGCGCGTCGCGCGCGGAGCTGCGGTGGGCCCAGCGCACGATCGGGCGCTCCAGGCCATACCAGCTGATGGCGGCCAGAGCGATCGCGCCGCCCAGTGTGAGCGCCATGGCGGGGAGCAGCTCCGAGGGCCACAGCCCCGCGGCGCGCAGGCCGTAGATGAGCGGGAAGTGCCACAGGTACATGCCGTAGGAGAGCGTGCCGAGGGTGCGCATGGGGACGCTGCCCAACGCGCGCGCCCGGATCGGCGAGGCGACGAGCGCGTAGACGACGAGCGCGAAGCCGACCGCGGCCGGGAAATCGCACAGCGCGGTGCGCAGGGGCCCCTCGCTCGGGAAGGCCGCGACCTCCAGCCACCCGCCGAAGACGGCGAGCGGGAGCGCGGCCAAGACGAGCCGGCGGCCGGTGCGCGCGGTCACGGTGCGCCGGTGGGCGAGGACGGCGACGGCCATGCCGCAGGCGAAGACGGGGATCTGGGTCAGCAGCGAGTCGGTGACCGTGGTCCCCCAGCCCTCGACGCTCGCGAGCGCGCAGAACGCCAGCCCGCATGCGGCCAGCGCGGCGCAGAGGCCGAGCTGCGCCTCGCGCCGGGTCGCCAGCCGGGAGGCGACCAGACCGACGAGCGGCAGCAGGGCGTAGAAGGAGACCTCGACGGTCAGTGACCACATCGGCGGGTCGAGATGCCCGTGCGTCGCGGTGAACTGGTTCTGGGCGAACGCGAGGAAGATGGGAAGTTGGCCGAGCGTCGCGCGGCCGGGGTGGTCGATGGCGGCGAGCAGGACGAACGAAGCGGCGAGCACGAGCCAGTACGCGGGGAGGATGCGCGCCACGCGCCGGCGCGTATAGACGGCGAGCGACGGGCGCCGCGTGCCGTCCAGCGCGGCCGCGGCGAACGGGCGGTAGACGAGGAAGCCCGACAGCACGAAGAAGAGCGCGACGCCGAGGCGCAGCTCGTCGACGACCGAGTCGAACGCGGTGATGACGTGCGTGCGGTTGTCCCCGTGGTCGAACAGCCAGGCGTGGTGGACGACGATCGCGGCCGCGGCGAGCCCGCGCAGCCCGTCCAGGGCGGCGTAGCGCGAGGCGCGGGCGATGGGCGCGGTCGTCACCCGTACAGCGTGCCTGATCGCGTCAGGCGCTGCGCACGGGCGTCGGCAGCGGCGTGAGCGCCTTCTCGATCTTCGCGCGCTGGGACTCCAGGAACGGCGGGAGGACGACCTTCTGGCCGAGCGTGGCGGAATCCTCGTCGACGGCGAAGCCGGGCCCGCGCGTGGAGATCTCGAACAGGACGTGCGACGGCTCGCGGAAGTAGACGGCGCCGAAGTAGTACCGGTCGATGACCTCGGTGGGCCGGAATCCGGCCTCCTGGATGCGGCGCTGCCAGTGCGCGATCTCCTGGATCGAGGTCGACCAGGCCACGTGGTGGACCGTGCCCGCGCCCGGCACGCCGCGCTCGCTCGGCGCCGGGTCGTAGTCGTAGGTCGCGCCGCGCAGGTGGCCGCGGGCCTCGAAGTGGGTGTCGCTCTCGGCGTCGAAGCCGAGGACCTCGGTCAGCAGCGGGAGCGAGCGCTGCGGGTGGTCGTTGTAGGCGCGCACGCCGTCGAACCCCTGGAGGGCGACCTCGGGCGGGATCGCCGGGTGTTCGGCGATGAGGGGCGGATCGTCGGTCAGCGTGATCACGAGCCGGTGATGCAGGCCCTCGGGATCGTGGAAGTGCAGGTCGCTCTCGCCGCGCTCGGTCTCGACGCCCTCGTCCGCCAGCCGCCGCTGCCAGAAGTCCAGGGCCGTCTCGCCGGCGACCCGCCAGTCGATTTGGTGGACCATCCCGCCGCCCGCGCGACCCGGACGGGCGCCCGGGTACTCGAAGAACGTCATGTCGGCGCCGGGCGAGCCATGCTCATCGGCGTAGAACAGGTGGTAGACGGTCGGGTCGTCCTGGTTGACCGTCTTCTTGACCAGCCGCAGCCCGAGCACGCGCGTGTAGAAGTCGACGTTCTGCGCCGCGTTGCCGGTGATCGCGCTGATGTGGTGGATGCCGTCGAGCTCCATGGGAACGTTCTACCCCGTCACCTGGCTCTTGCCGCCCTTACGGAAGAGCGCGTAGGTGACGACGACCGACCCCTTGGGAACCTTCAGCGTCTCGGGGACGGAGACGAGGATGCCGGCGTCGCCCTTGAACTGGCCGTCGATGAGCACGGGGCCCTGGCCGAACGTGCCGAACCAGGTCGCGAGCACCTTGCCCTTCGGGGCGACGAGCTGCGAGGTCGCCGCGACGATCGCCTGGCCGCTGGGGGCCTTGACGTTCAGCGAGGTCTCGCTGCCGGCGACGACGTCCTGCGTCAGCCACCGCACCTTGATCGTCGCGTTGCGCGGCACCTTCGCGCCCTTGCGCACCCCGGCGCCGGCCTGCGTGCCCTTGATCGTGATCGGGGCCCTCTTGCCGGCGGCGAAGGCAGCGTTGTCGGCGGCGACGACGGAGCCGCCGGCGGCCAGGGCGGGGGCGGACGTGGCGAGCAGCGTGCCGGCGACGAGCCCGCCGACGAGCGAATGGACCTTGAAGCGCATGCGCGGATGAAAGCGCCTGGACGTTTCGAAGTCCACGGGCGACCGGGTGCTGACGGGCGCCCGAACGACCGAAGCCCTGCTCCGGGACGGGGCAGGGCTTCGTGAAGGCGACGTCGGGATTCGAACCCGAGTACACGGCTTTGCAGGCCGCTGCGTAGCCACTCCGCCACGTCGCCAGGCTGCCGACCAGCGTATCGGGCGGCGTCGCGAGCCGGTTTCGCGAACCCTTCTCGCCGGCCTTGCTACTCTTCTCCACCGCAGCTGAGGGCGATTAGCTCAGCTGGGAGAGCGCCGCCTCGACAAGGCGGAGGTCACTGGTTCGAGCCCAGTATCGCCCACTTGCGAAACCCCTGCTAATGCGGGGGTTTCGTCGTTGTGGGGGCGCACGAAAGTGCCAACGAGGTACCAAAGTGCGCAGGCGCCGTGCGCGGTGGAGGCGTTTCTCGGGGTCGTTTGTGGGGTTGCGCCCGGCGTGTGAGAGCAAGGGCCGCCCCAGGCGACCGCTGTCCCTAGTCGCGGGACTAGGGACAAACCGCCGTGACACGCGCGTACGCGGGGTGGCCGCTGATCTGCTGCGCGAGCGACTCGGCGCGGTCGCGGCGTGAACACCGAGCTCCTCGAGCTGGCCGCCGCGCAACTGGACGAACTGCTGGGCGAGGTGGTGTTCGTCGGCGGCGCCACCATCGGGTTGTGGATCACCGATCCCGCCGCGCCACCGGCCCGCGCCACGTTCGACGTCGACGTGGTCGTCGCGGGTCTGACCTGCGCCGCCGCGGTGACGCCCAGATCCCGCCCGCGGGCGACTCCTCGCCGAGCTCATCGGCCGCGTCGTGGCAGCCGGCACAGAGGCGTAGACTTCCGGTTCTCCGAGCCGCGTCCAACTGTCTGC
>JAOPZL010000366.1 GCA_025964175.1 Solirubrobacterales bacterium | reverse complement strand
ACTGGGGGCGGCGCTCGCGGTCGGGGCGCTGCTCGGCGCCCTGCTGGGCGGCGCCCGGCTGGCGGCGATCGATGCGACGCACCTGGGTCCGCTGATGGGCCGATGGGCCGGCCTGCGCGCGATCGTGCTCGATGCGCCGCGAGCGCAGCCGTTGGGCGGATGGGCGGCACCGGCCCGGGTCACCGGCGGGCCGGGGACGGGGGAGCGGGTCCTCCTGCGGTGGGAGAGGTCCGAGCCGCGGGTCGTCATCGGGGCCGAGGTCGCGGTCCGCGGCCGATTGAGGCCGCTGTCGAAGTGGGAGTCGGCGGAACGGCGGCGGGGTGCGCACGGGGCGGTGGAGGCGGACGCGCCGGCGCCGACGGGCCGGCACCGGGGCGGGCTCCCCGGCTTCGTGGACGGGGTTCGCCGGCGGGCCGAGGGCGGGATCTCCAGCGGGCTGCCACCGCCGCAGGCGGCGCTGGCCCGCGGCATGGTGCTCGGCCAGGACGCCGGGCTCGACGACGAGACGCGCGACGCGTTCCGGGCGTCCGGACTCGCGCACGTCCTCGCGGCGAGCGGGCAGAACGTCGCGCTGCTCGCGCTGCTGGCCGGCGGCGGCGTCGCGCTCGCCGGCGGTGGGCTGCGGCTGCGGCTCGGGGCGGGGCTCGTGCTCGTCGCGCTCTACGTGCCGCTGGCCGGCGCCGGACCGTCGATCGTGCGGGCCGGGATCATGGGCGGCGCCGCGCTCGTCGCCGGGATGGCCGGGCGGCCCGCGTCACGGGTCTACGCGCTGCTGATGGCCGCCGCGCTGACGCTGGCGCTCAACCCCCGCGCGAGCGGCGACGTGGGCTGGCAGCTCTCCTTCGGCGCGGTGATCGCGATCGCCGCGGTCGCTCCCCGGGTGCGCGCGGGGCTCGTCACCCGGCGCGTCCCGTACGCGCTGGCCGAGGCCGTCGCGATCACGGTGGCGGCGACCGCGGGCACGGCGCCGCTCATGGCACTCCACTTCGACCAGGTCTCGCTCGTCTCGCTGCCGGCGAATCTCGTCGCGGCGCCCGCGGTCGCGCCGGTCGTGTGGCTGGGGACGCTGGCCGCGGCGACCGGCCAGGTCGGGTCGACCGCCGTCTCCCACGCGCTCGTCGCCCTGCTCGCGCTGCCGCTCGGGTTCGTCGCGCTCGTCGCCGACGTCGCCGCTCGCGCCCCGCACGCGACGCTTTCGTTGAAGCTGGGGCCGGCGGCGACGGTCGCCGGCTACGCGCTGATCGCCGGGGTGGTCGTCTCACGCCGCGTACGCGTGCTGGCGGCCGGCGTGTTCGTGGCGCTGGCCGCGGTCGGCATCGCGGCGATCGCGCACCATCCAGCGCCCCCGGGCGCCCCGACGATCTCGTTCCTGGACGTCGGCCAAGGCGACGCGACACTGCTGCAGGAGGGGCCGCTCGCCGTGCTCGTCGACACCGGCCCGCCCGGAGCGCCCATCCTGGCGCGCCTGCGGGCGGCCGGCGTCCGTCGCCTCGCGCTGCTGGTGCTCACCCACGGCGAGGCCGACCACGAGGGCGCGGCACCCGAGATCCTCGCCCACCTGCCCGTCGACGCGGTCCTCGACGGCGGCCTGACCGCACCGGCGAAGGGCTCGACGACGGCGATCGCCAGTTCGGCGGCGCCGAGGACGGACGCGGGCGCGGTCGAGGCGGCGATCACCCGCAGCGGGGCGCGGCGGATCGTGCCCGCGGCGGGGGAGGTGCTGCGCGTCGGCGCGTTCGAGCTGCGCGTCCTCTGGCCACCGCCGGGGCAGGCGCCGGCCGGCGCCCAGCCCAACGAACGCGCGATCGTCCTGCTCGTGCGGCGAGGCGCGCTGCGGCTGCTGCTCACCGCCGACGCGGAGTCCCCGGTCACGCTGCCGCTGGACCTGGGGCCGGTCGACGTCCTGAAAGTCGCCCATCACGGGTCCGCCGATCCCGGGCTGCCCGTGCTGCTGGAGCGGCTGCACCCGAAGATCGCCGCGATCGAGGTCGGGCGCCGCAACACCTACGGCCACCCCGCGCCGCAGACCCTCGCCGCCCTGCGCGCCGTCGTCCCCACCATCCTGCGCACCGACCTCGACGGCACCATCCACCTCAGCTTGCAGGGAGATCGCCTGACGGTCCGGTGACCGGCCTACCATCGACCATCGTGCCGACCTTCAAGTCCGCCTACCTCGTCCACGGAGATGACCACGGGCGCATCGCCGAGCGCCGCGCCAAACTGCGCCTGCTCGCCGAGAGCGAGGGGGGCATCTCCGGTGCGGAGCTGTTCGAGGGCGAGGAGTCCACGCCCGAGAACGTCGCGCTCGCGCTGGCGTCGATGACCTTCGCGACCGGCCGCCGGTTCCTGATCGTCGACGGCGTGGAGCGGTGGAAGGACAAGGAGGTCACCGCCGAGCTCGGCGCGCTGATGGCCGACCTCCCGCCCGACACCACGGTCGCCTTCTTCGGCCGCGAAGAGGGACGCGCCAAGACACCGGCCAAGCTCGTCGAAGCCGTCAAGAAGGCCGGGGGAGACGTCGCCACCGAGTCCGCCGTCAAGCCGTGGGAGCTGCCCAAGTGGGTGCGTGCCCAGGGGCAGCGGCTCGGCCTGGAGCTCGATCAGGGCGCCGCGCAGACCCTCGTCGCCCAGGTCGGCGAGCGCCAGGCGCGGCTCAGCCGCGAGCTGGAGACGATGGCGATGGAGCTCGGGCCGGGGCCGCATCACGTCGACGCCGAGCTGATCGAGGAGCGCTCCGCCAGCTCGGCCGAGCACAAGGTGTGGGAGCTGGCCGACCTGCTCGTCGCCGGCGACGGCGCGGGCGCCACCCGCAGCTACCTGGAGCTGCGCGCCCAGGGCGAGCGGCTGCCCGGGATGCTCTACTGGATGACCTCGCGGGTGCGCCAGGCGCTGGACGTCGTCTACCGGCTGGACGCCGGCGAGGCCCCGGGCGACATCAAGCGCACGCTGCGCATGCCGCCCAAGGCGGCCGACCGCTTCCTCAGCGACGTCCGCCGGACCGACGTGCACTCGATGCGCAACGCCCTGCGCCGCCTGGCCGACCTGGAAGTCGACTCCCGGGGCGGCAGCGCGGCCGAGGAGGACACGAGCGCCATCCGCGCGATCCTCGCCATCGCCCCCTGACGGAGGGACGGCGGTGAGCTTCCGGGAACGCAAAAACGACCGGCGTGAGCCGGTCGCATGTGCGAAGGCGGTGTGGAGGTGCCTACTCGGAGGCGGAAGCGGACTTCCGGACGCGCGCCGCGCGGGACTTCTTACGAGCCCCGTTGTTGCGATGCAACGCGCCCACCTTCACGGCCTTGTCGATCGTCTTGACGAGCACCTTGTGCTCCGCGTCCGCGGTCTCGGCGTCGCCGCCGGTAACCGCAGTCTCGAGGCGACGGAAGTACGTCTTGATCGTCGACGTGTATCGGCGGTTCTCCAGGCGCTCGCGTTCGGCGCGCAGGATCCGCTTCTTCTGTGAGTGGATGTTGGCCATAAAGAGAGGGCCGCAGACGTAGGAGACCGCGGCGGGGTCGTACGATAGCGCACCCGTGGCCGCTGATTCCCCCGCGTCACCGGCGGCCGTTGATGGGTCGGCGGGCCGACGCCTCATGCGCAACACGGCGATCTTCTCGATCGCCACCGGGTTGTCGCGCGTCGCGGGCCTCGTCCGCGAGGTCGTCGCCTCCAGCTACTTCGCGACCAGCGGCGCCTTCTCGGCGTTCACGATCGCCTTCCAGTTCCCCAACCTGATCCGCTCGCTGTTCGCGGACGCCGCCCTGAGCGCCGCGTTCGTCCCGGTCTTCACCGAGCTGCTGGAGCAGGACCGCAAGCGCGAGGCGTTCAAGCTCGCGAGCACGCTGTTCCTGCTGATCGTGATCGTGCTCGGCGCGCTCACCGCGTTCTTCATGCTCGCCGCCGGCACGGTGATGCCGCTCTTCACCGGCGACAAGTTCACGCCCGAGCTCAAGCACCTGACGGCCGGCCTGAGCCAGGTCCTCTTCCCGATCGTGCTGATCCTGGGCCTGAACGGGCTGGTCGTCGGCATCCTCAACGCCTACGACCACTTCGCGATCCCGGCGATCGCGCCGCTGGTCTGGAACGTCGTCATCCTCGTCCTGCTGATCGGCCTGCAGCCGGCCTTCCACGGCGACGACCGCCTGTACGCGTACGCCATCGCGGTGCTGATCGCCACGGCGGTCCAGTTCGCGATGTGCGTTCCCATCCTGCGCCGCTACGACTTCCAGTTCACGTGGTCGTTCGATCTGGGCGACCCGCGCGTCAAGCGCGTCCTGAAGCTGATGCTGCCGGTGACGATCGGCCTGGGCATCATCAACTTCGACGTCTTCATCAACTCGACGCTCGGCTCGCTGGTCTCCGAGCAGGCGCCGCGTGCCATCGACGCCGCGTTCCGCATCTACATGCTGCCCCAGGGCGTCTTCAGCGTCGCGATCTCGACGGTCCTGTTCCCGACGCTGAGCCGCTTCGCCGCGCGCGGGGACATCGACCAGCTGCGCAGCTCGATGGCGACCGGGATGCGTCAGATCTCGATCCTGCTGGTCCCGTCGGCCGCCTTCACGATCGTGCTGTGCACGCCGATCGTCCGGCTCGTCTACCAGCACGGCTCGTTCGGCGACCAGTCGACCGAGCTCGTCTCGACCGCGCTGTTCTGGTTCGCGTTCAGCCTGCCCTTCTCGGGCATGAACCTGCTGCTCACGCGCACGTTCTTCAGCCTCCAGAAGACGTGGGCCCCGACGGTCATCGCGGTCGGCGGCCTGGTCGTCAACCTGATCGTCTCGCTGGCGCTCTACAAGCCGTATGGGATCGCCGGCCTCGTCGTGGGAACCGCGCTCTCCAACGCCGCGACCACGTTCCTGCAGGCCTACGGGCTGCGGCCGCTGCTGGGCGGCTCGGTCGAGGGTCGCAGGACGGCGATCCACGTCTTCGCGATGACGGTCGCCGCGGCGCTCATGGGCGCGGTCACCTACATCGTGTGGACGGCCGTGGACAGCGTCGTCGGGCGCTCGCTGCCCGGCCAGCTGATCTCGATGGGCTTCGCGGGCGCCGCGGCGATCGCCAGCTACGGCGCCGCGGTCCTGTGGCTGGGCCTCCCCGAGGCGCGTCAGGTGCAGGGCCTCCTGATGCGCCGCTTCGGCCGCTCGCGCTGACGATCGGTTGAAGGATCGGCGCCCGGGCGCCGATATAGGGCGCGATGGTCGATCGTCCCCAGCTCACCGCGGCGCTGCTGCGCGCACGCGACGGGAAGGCGGCCGGCGAGGCGCTCGTCGACTCGCTGGCGCGCGTCGATGGGCTGCTGCCGTCGATCTGGCTGGAGCGCGCCGGCCGGCTGCGCTGCCAGGCCGTGCGCGGCTACTGGCAGATCCGCGACGGCCTGCCGCTCAGCTGCGGCGTGATCGGCCGCACCTTCCGCACGGGGGAGGCGTCGATCGAGCTCGACGCGCGCGACAGCCCCGACTACCTGGGGGCCGGGCCCGACGTCGTCTCGGAGCTGTGCCTGCCCATCCGCGTCGGCGATCGCGTGATCGGCTGCCTGAACGTGGAGTCGGCGACCCGCGCCGCGCCCGGGCTGGCCGACGAGCTGGCCTGGTGCGTGCGGGTCTACGCCGACCGCCTGGGCCAGCTGGGCGGTCCGCCGACCAGCTCGCCCGCCGAGCGGCTGGTCGTCCACGCCGTCCGGCTCGCCGGGCTGACCGACCCGCGCGAGATCGAGCGCCAGGTCATCGCGGCCGCCTGCGACGTCTCCGGGATGGAGTCGGGGCTGCTGCTGGTCCGCGGCGTCCAGGAGCCGGGCTGGCAGGTCCAGGCGCACTCCGGGGCGCTCGGCGCCGCGCTCGCCGCCGACCAGGACCACGGCGTCTGGGCGGTCGTCGAGGGCTTCGTCGAGGGCGGGAGCTCCTGCTACACGATCGATCCGCGCGACGACGCGCCCCACGGATCGCCCGCCCTGCGCGCGGCCGGTGCGAAGGCGCTCGTCGCCCTGCCCATCGGCGGCCCGATCCCGCGCGGGATCCTCGTCGTCGCCGATCCCGCCCCGCGGATGCCGCCGACCGAGGAGGTCGAGCTGCTCGAGCTGCTCGCCGCTCAGGCCGCGAGCTGCCTGCGCACCTCCGACGCCGTCACCGAGCTGCGCCAGCAGGCCTCGACGGACCCGCTGACCGGCCTCGGCCACCGCGCGACCTTCCACGAGGCGCTCGCCGACGCGCGCGCCGCCGGGACCGCCGTCGCGGTCCTCATCGCCGACATCGACGGCTTCAGGGCGATCAACGACACCAAGGGCCACCAGACCGGCGATCGCGTCCTGCGCGAGATCGCCGCCGCGCTGTCGGCCGGGCTGCGGCGCGGCGACACGCTCTTCCGGGTCGGCGGCGACGAGTTCGCCGCGCTCATCTCGGTGGGCCGCGCGGACGAGGCGCTGGAGGCGGGGCGGCGCCTGCGCGTGGCCGCCGCGGCCACGGGCACGGTGACGGTCTCGATCGGCATCGCGATCCCACGCGGCGGCGAGAGCGACGCCTCGGTGCGCAGCCGGGCCGATCGGGCGCTGTACGCGGTCAAGCAGTCGGGCCGCGATGGCGTCGAGATCGACGCGTGAGTGCGCGCCGCCGCGCCACCCCGAGCGCGCCCGGACAGCCCCTAGGATCAATGGCTCTCCCATGGCTGACCGCGAGCACATCCGCAACTTCTCGATCGTCGCCCACATCGACCACGGCAAGTCGACGCTGGCCGACCGCATCCTCCAGCTGACCGACACGGTCAGCGACCGCGACATGCGCGAGCAGCTGTTGGACTCGATGGACCTCGAGCGCGAGCGCGGGATCACGATCAAGGCCCAGGCGGTGCGCGTCTTCTACACCGCCCGCGACGGCCAGGACTACCAGCTGCACCTCATCGACACGCCGGGCCACGTCGACTTCACCTACGAGGTCTCCCGCGCCCTGGCCGCCTGCGAGGGCGCGGTGCTCGTCGTCGACGCCTCCCAGGGCGTCGAGGCGCAGACGGTCGCCAACACCTACCTCGCGGTCGACGCGGGGCTGGAGATCGTGCCGTGCCTGAACAAGATCGATCTGCCGGGCTCCGAGCCCGAGCGCGTCGCCGAGGAGGTCTCCGACCTGATCGGCGTCGATCCCGATGGCATCATCCGCATCTCGGGCAAGACCGGCGCCGGGGTGGAGGACATCCTCGAGTCGATCATCGAGCACGTGCCGCCGCCCGGCGGCGACGCCGACGCCCCGCCGCGGGCCGTCATCTTCGACTCCGAGTTCGACCAGTACCGCGGCGTCATCGCCTACATCCGCGTGGTCGACGGGACGTTCACCAAGGGCGAGGCGGTCCGCGCGATGGCGACCGGGACGCAGGCCGACATCGACGACATCGGCTTCTTCACCCCGCAGATGACGCCGGCCGACAGCCTGACCGTCGGCGAGGTCGGCTACCTGATCACCGGGATCAAGGAGCTGACCCACCTGCGCGTCGGCGACACGCTGACCACGAGGGCCGGCTGGGCCGCCAACCCCGACCTGCAGGCGCTTCCCGGCTACCGCGAGGTCAAGCCGATGGTCTTCTGCGGCCTCTTCCCGATCGAGGCCGACGACTACCCGGACCTGCGCGACGCGCTGGAGAAGCTCACGCTCAACGACGCCGCGCTGACGTGGGAGCCGGAGACCTCCGACGCCCTCGGCTTCGGCTTCCGCTGCGGCTTCCTCGGCCTGCTGCACATGGACATCGTGCGCGAGCGGCTGGAGCGCGAGTACGACCTCGAGCTGATGGCGACGATGCCGTCGGTGGGCTTCGAGGTCACGCTGACCAACGGCGAGGAGCTCGAGATCCACGCGCCGTCGGACATGCCCGACCCCGCCCGCATCGCGGAGGTCCGCGAGCCGTTCATCAAGGCGTCGATCCTGTGCCCGAAGGAGTTCATCGGGACGGTCATGGAGCTGTGCCAGGACCGCCGCGGCATCAGCGCGGGGATGCACTTCCTCAGCGCCGATCGCGTTCAGCTCTCCTACGACCTGCCGTTGGCCGAGATCGTCCTGGACTTCTTCGACCAGCTGAAGTCGCGCACCCGCGGCTACGCCTCGCTGGACTACGAGGTCCTCGGCCTGCGTCCGTCCAACCTCGTCAAGCTCGACGTCCTGCTGGCCGGCGACGTCGTCGACGCGCTCTCGATGGTCGTCCACAAGGACAAGGCCTACGACTTCGGCCGCACCCTGACCGAGAAGCTGCGCAAGCTGATCCCCCGGCAGCAGTACGACGTGCCGATCCAGGCGACGATCGGCTCGCACGTCGTGGCTCGCGAGACGGTCAAGGCATTCCGCAAGGACGTCACCGCCAAGTGCTACGGCGGCGACATCTCGCGCAAGCGCAAGCTGCTGGAGAACCAGAAGAAGGGCAAGAAGCGGATGAAGCAGGTCGGACGCGTCGAAGTGCCCCAGGAAGCCTTCCTGGCGGTGCTCGAAGTCGGCGAGTAGCGGCAGCGGCGTCCACGGGGACCGGACGCGTGGGCCGCAGTTCACCGGCGAGCGGCCCATCCACGTCGCAACCGCTCAAGCCGGACGGTGCATCCGTCGATCAGTGTCCGGTGCGTGTGCTGGAGACGCTGGGCCGGGCCTTCACGAGCAGCCTCATCGGGATGGGGTTGCTCGACCTCGACGGTCGCTGGCTCGAGGTCAACCCCGCGCTCTGCCGGCTGCTGGGACGATCGCCCGAGGCGCTGCTCGGCCACAGCAGCCTGGAGCACACCCATCCGGACGACTTCGAGCTCAGCCGGCCGACGACGCAGTCGCTGATGAGCGCCACCGAGGTCGGGCAGGCCGACGCCGTCATCGAGAAGCGCTACCTGCGCGCCGACGGCTCCGTCGTCTGGGCGCGGGTCGCCGCCTCGCTCGTCTACGACGACGACGGCCGGCCTGAGGCGGTGTTCGCGCAGATCGACGACATCACGGCCCGCCGCCAGACCGAGGAGCTGCTGCGCCTCAGCGACGAGCGCTTCGAGCGGGTCTTCGAGGCGGCGCCCGTCGGCATGTCCCTGCACAGCGCCGATCCGGCGCAGCACGGACGCATCCTGCGCGTCAACCAGGCCTTCTGCGACATCCTGCGCCGCCCGCTGCCGGCGCTGATCGACCGGCCGGCCGGGGACCTCCTGCACCCCGACGACGTCGCGGCCTCGCAGGAGAACTGGCGGCGCCTGCTCAGCGGGGAGACGGACACCACGACGAGCGACCTCCGCTACCAGCGGGGCGACGGCACCACGATGGTCGGCCACGAGGTGTCCTCGCTGGTCCGCGACGAGGCAGGCCGCGCGATCTACGTCGTCGCCCAGCTGCAGGACATCGACGCCCGCCAGCGGGGCGAGCGGCTGCTGCGCGAGGCTGAGCGCCGGTTCCGTGCCGCGTTCGAGGACGCCGGCCTGCCGATGTCGCTGTACGGCACGGATCGGCGCATCGTCAAGGTCAACCGCGCGCTGTGCGAGATGGTCGGCTACACCGAGGCCGAGCTGCTGGGCCGCGACGCGACCTGGTTCGTGCACGGGGGGCAGCTGGCCGGCGCCGTGGAGCGCATCACCGACCTCCTGCGACCCGACACCCCCGACACCTACCGCAGCGACACGCGGTGCCGGGGGATGGATGGCCGCTCGATCTGGGCGCATGTCACCTCGTCGCTGATCCGCGACGACGACGGCGAGCCGCAGTACGTCGTCTCCCAGATCGAGGACGTCAGCGCCGAGCGCGCAGCCCAGGAGCTCGCCGAGCTGCGCATGGCCCAGCAGACCGCGGTCGCCTGGCTGGGGCAGCGGGCCCTGTCCGAGGAGGGGCTCGACGGGCTCTTCGAGGCCGCCGTCGGCGTCCTCGCCGCGACGTGCGACGTCCCCTACGCGGCGCTCGCGAGTGTGCAGCCCGACGGCCGGGTGCGGCTGCAGACCGCGGTCGGCTGGCAGCCCGGAGGCCTGCTCGACCCCGATCCCCGGCGAACGCACATCGGCTTCACGCTCCAGGCGGGCGGTCCGGTGATCGTCGAGGACACCGCCACCGAGGACCGCTTCGACACCGACCGGCTCGTCTCGCAGTCGGTCGCGAGCGGCATGTCGGTCGTGATCGGCGGCATGGGCGACGCCCCGTTCGGGGTCCTGAGCCTGCACTCGGCCCAGCGCCGCGCCTTCTCCACCGACGACATCGCGTTCCTGTCCTCCGTCGCGAACGTCCTGACCTCGGCGATCCGCCGCGATGTCGCCGCCCGCGACCTGCTCCACCAGTCGCTGCACGACCCGCTGACCGGGCTGCCCAACCGCGCGCTGCTGCTCGACCGCCTGCGCCAGGGAATGGCTCGCGCACGGCGCGACGGCACGACCCTCGCCGTCCTGTTCTGCGACATGGACGACTTCAAGTACGTCAACGACACGCTCGGCCACGATGCCGGCGATCGGCTGCTGTCGGCGCTCGCCCCGCGCCTGGCGGCCGCGTTGCGCACCACCGACACGCTGGCCCGCTTCGGCGGTGACGAGTTCGTCGCGCTGTGCGAGGGGCTGACCGGCCCGGCCGAGGTGATCGTCGTCGCCGAGCGCCTGCTCGACGCCGCCGCCGACGCGGTCGACCTGGGGGGGACAGAGTTCGTCCCCACCGCCTCGATCGGCATCGCGCTCGCGGCCTCCGGCGGGGACTCCGATCCCGAGGCGCTGCTGCGCGACGCCGACGTCGCCATGTACGGCGCGAAGTCCCGCGGCAAGGGCCGCTACGAGCTGTTCGACACCGCCATGCGCCAGGAGACGATCGAGCGCGTCGGGCTGCTCGGGGACCTGCGCCATGCCGTGCCGCGCGGCGAGCTGGTCATCGCGTTCCAGCCGATCGTCTCGCTGCGCCGCCGCGAGGTCGCGGGGCTCGAGGCGCTCGTGCGCTGGCGACATCCGACGCGCGGGCTGCTGATGCCCGACCAGTTCATCGCGCTGGCCGAGGACTCGTCGCTGATCCAGGAGCTCGGGCGGTGGGTCATCGACGAGGCCGTCGCCCGCACGGCGGCCTGGCAGCGAGCGGGCGTGCCCGTCCTGGACCGCGTCATGACCGGCGTGAACGTCTCCTGGCGCCAGATCTCCCACGGGACGCTGGTGGCGGACGTGCGCGACGCGCTCCAGCGCCACCAGCTCGATCCCGCCTCCCTGTGCGTCGAGATCACCGAGTCGGCGATCATGGAGGACCCCGACCGCTCGCAGGCCGTGCTCGGTGAGCTGGCGCAGATGGGCGTGCACCTCGGGCTCGACGACTTCGGCACCGGGCACTCCTCGCTCGCCGTCCTGCGCAACTTCCCCTTCGACGCGATCAAGCTCGACCGCTCGTTCCTGGCCGGTGACGACTGGGCGGTGGTGCGGGCGGTGACGCAGATGGCCCGCTCGCTGGACCTGCTCGTCGTCGCCGAGGGCGTCGAGCGACTGGCCCAGGAGCAGCGCGCCGCCGAACTGGGCTGCGACTTCGGCCAGGGCTGGCTCTACGCGCCGGCGCTCAGCGCCGAGCAGCTCGAGCCCGCGGTCCTCGAGCTGGAGTCGATGCTGCGAGGCGCTCACTAGCCTCGTCGCGTGCGCATCCTGTTCGTCTGCATGGGCAACATCTGCCGGTCCCCGACCGCCGAGGGCGTCCTGCGCCGGCTCGTGGCCGCGGAGGGGCTGGCGGACGTCGTGGAGATCGACTCGGCCGGCACGATCGCCCACCACGTCGGCGAGTCCCCCGATCCGCGCTCGACCCAGGCGGCCGCCCGCCGTGGCACAGTGCTGGAGGGCGCGGCCCGGCAGGTCGCCGACGCCGACTTCGGCGACTACGACCTGCTGCTGGCCATGGACGCCGAGAACCTCGCCGAGCTGCGCCGCCGGGCGCCGGCCGACCTCGATCCCGCGCGGATCCGGCTGCTGCGCGAGTTCGACCCGGCCGCCGTGGCCGCGGGCGACCTCGACGTGCCCGACCCGTACTACGGCGGGCCGAGCGGCTTCGACGACGTGCTCGACATGATCGAGGCGGCCAGCCGCGGGCTCGTGGACGAGCTGGCGACCGGGTTGCGCGCGCCGTGATCGCGCTCCCGGCGGCGCTGGGCGCGGTCGTGGCCCGCGAGCGCGTGCCCGGCGGCGACGTCAACGACGCGTGGCGTGTCGAGCTGGACGACGGGACCCGGCTGTTCGTCAAGTCGCGCCCCGGGGCGGCGCCGGACGAGTACGCGACCGAGGCGGCGGGGCTGGCCTGGCTGGCCCAGCCCGGGGTGCTGCGGCTCCCGGCGGTGGTTGCGGTCGATGCCGCCTACCTGGCTCTGGAGTGGGTCCAGACGGGATCGCTGAGCGCCGACGGGGAGGAGGAGCTCGGCCGCGGCCTCGCGCGACTGCACGCCGCCGGGGCGCCGCGGTTCGGCGGCGAGAAGCCGCTGCGCATCGCGGAGATCGCCCTCTCCAACGTGGCGGTCGACGGCGGCTGGCCCGCGTTCCACGCGCAGCGCCGGCTGCTGCCGCTGACCCGCATGGCCCGCGACCGGGATGCGCTGAGCGCCCGTGCGGCGTCGAGCGTCGAGCGTGTCTGCGCGCGGCTGGAGGCGATCGCCGGAGCGCCGGAGCCGCCGGCGCGGGTGCACGGCGACCTGTGGAGCGGCAACGTGCTGGCGGGCGTCGACGGACGGCCGTGGCTGATCGATCCGGCGGCCCACGGCGGCCACCGCGAGGGCGACCTCGCGATGCTCCGCCTGTTCGGCGGCCCGGGACCACGCACCTACGCGGCGTACGCCGAGGAGCGGCCGCTGGCCGACGGCTGGGAGGAGCGGATCGAGCTGCACCAGCTCGTGCCCCTGCTCGTGCACGCCGTGCTGTTCGGAGGCGGATACGGCACGCGGGTCGAGCAGGTCGCGCAGCGGTACGCGTAGGCGCTGCCTGGGCGCCCGCCGGGGATCCGTCCGCGTCGCTACGGTTAGCCGTCGATGGACCTCGGCCTGCACGACCGCGCCTGCATCGTCACCGGCGCCTCCAAGGGGATCGGCCTCGCCGTCTCCCGTCTGCTCATCAGCGAGGGCGCCCGGGTGCTGATGGTCGCTCGCGGGGAGGAGGCGCTGCGCGCCGCCGCCGCCGAGCTCGGAGCCGAGTGGCTCGCGCTGGACGTGAGCCGGCCGACCGCCGCCGCGGAGATCGTCGCCGCCTGCGAGCAGCGCTTCGGCGGTGCCGTCGACGTCCTCGTCAACAACGCCGGGAGGGCCGAGATCAAGGACCTCGACGAGCTCACCGACGAGGACTGGCAGCGCGACTGGGACCTGCACGTGATGGCCTCGATGCGGCTCATGCGCGAGACCTGCCCGAAGATGGCCGCGCGCGGCTGGGGGCGCGTCGTCAACGTCTCCTCCTCGTCGGGCAAGCGGCCGTCGGGATCGCTTGCCATGTCCTACTCGGTGACGAAGGCCGCGCAGCTGTCGCTGTCGCGCGCGTTCGCCGACAAGTACGCCGCGGACGGCGTGCGGGTCAACGCGATCGCCCCCGGGATGGCGCTGTCGGAGGGCTGGACCGGCGACGGCCAGCTCGGCGACCAGCTCTCCACGCGGCTCGGCATCGGGCGCGAGGAGGTGCTGCGCAGCCAGGGCGCGCGCTCGCCGATCGGGCGGGCGCTGGAGGTCGACGAGATCGCCCGGATCGCCGTCGTGCTGTGCTCGGAGCTGGCCTCCGGGGTGGCCGGCGCGGCGTGGTCGGTCGACGGCGGCACGTGGGTGTCGATCGTCTAGGCCGGCCTCGCCCGAGGCCGCGACCCGCCTAGTCTCCTCGCCATGTCCGTCAACCACGAGGCGATCGGCAAGCGCTACGACCCGCTGGTCTATGCGGTGGGCCGGGAGAAGATCCGCGAGTACGCGCACGCGATCGGCGAGCGCGACGAGCTCTGCCTGGATCTCGACGCGGCCCGTGCGGCCGGCTTCGCCGACCTCGTCGCTCCACCGACCTTCGCCGTCGTCTATCAGGCCCCGTCCGTCGCGCTCCCGTACTTCGACCCGGAGCTGGGGATCGACTTCACGCGCCTCGTGCACGGCGGCCAGGAGTTCGCCTGGGGCGCGCTGGTCGTCGCCGGCGACGAGATCACCACGACCGTCGAGGTCACCGACATCGGCGAGCGCGCCGGCAACGGCTTCTACACCTTCCAGACGCGCTCGACCAACCAGGACGGCGCCGAGGTCTGCGTCGGCACCTGGATGAACATCGTGCGAGGCCAGTGATGGAGATCCCGCAGCTGACGGTCACGCCCGACCGCTACCTCACCGTTCGCTACGCGGGCGCCTCGGGGGACTTCAACCCGATCCACATCGACGAGGAGTTCGCCCGGTCGGTCGGCCTGCCCGGCAAGATCCTCCACGGCCTGTGGACGATGGCGCAGTGCGCGCGGGCGCAGACCGAGGCCGCCGGCGGTCCGCAGTCGCTGAAGCGGCTGGCCGTGACCTTCCGCGGGATGGGCGTCCCGGAGGCCGAGCTGACCGTCACCTCGACGGTCCGCGAGGACGACGGAACGACGGCGCGGGTCGACATCGTGGTGGAGCAGAACGGCCGCGCGATCATCCGCAACGCCGACGCCGACGTGGTCCGCGGCGGGTCGTGAGCGTCCCGAACGCGCGCTGATGGGTTGCGCCGGGCGTGCCCGGGGAACACCATGCTTGGGAATGCGTCGTATCGCCGTCTCGATCGCCGCCTATCTGATGACCGTCGCGCTCGTGGTCGGCGTCTTCCTCCTGCTCGGGTTGGCGTTCGGCAGCCAGCTGCCCGACGTGGTCCGTGCGATCACCGCGGTGCTGCTCGTCAACGTCGTCCTGTGGGGCATGCTCGTGCTGGTGCGCCGTGGCGAATCGGGCTCCGACGACGGTGACGACAACGGGGGCGGCGGGGGCGGAGGCGGGAACGCCGACGACCTGTGGCCGTGGCCCCCGCGCGACGGCGGGGGCGGCATCGACGTTCCCGACTACGTGCCCGAGGAATGGGTGGCGCAGCCCAAGGTGTGAGCCGGGCCGCGCCCACCCATCCGGATCACTCCTCGGCCTGCAGCTCCTGGACGCGCCCCTGCAGCTGCGCCATCACGTCGGGGTCGCGCAGCGTCGTCACGTCGCCGAGCTCGCGGCCCTCGGCGATGTCGCGCAGCAGGCGGCGCATGATCTTGCCCGACCGCGTCTTGGGGAGGTCGTCGGACCAGATGATGCGCTTGGGCCGCGCGAGCTTCCCGATCCGCAGGGCGACGTGCTCGCGCAGCTCGACCACCAGCTCGTCGGTCCCCTCGAAGGCGCCCTCGAGCGTGACGAAGGCGGCCACCGACTGCCCCGTGTCCTCGTCGGCCTGCCCGATCACCGCCGCCTCGGCGACCTTCGGGTGGGAGACGATCGCCGACTCGATCTCCGCCGTGGACATGCGGTGGCCCGAGACGTTGAGCACGTCGTCCACGCGCCCGATGACCCACAGGTACCCGTCCTCGTCCTGGCGTGCGGCGTCGCCGACGAAGTACGTCCGCGGCCCGAACTTCTCCCAGTAGGTGGAGACGAAGCGGTCGTCGTCGCGGTAGAGGGTGCGCAGCATCCCCGGCCACGGGCGGGTCAGGGTCAGCAGCCCCTGGGTGTCCGGGGGGACCGGCTCACCCTGCTCGTCGACGACCTGCGCGGCGATCCCGGGCAGCGGCGTGCCGGCCGCGCCGGGCTTGGTCGCCTGGGCGCCGGGCAGCGTCGTGACCATGATGCCCCCGGTCTCCGTCTGCCACCACGTGTCGACGATCGGGCACCGCTTGCCGCCGATCACCAGGTAGTACCAGAGCCAGGCCTTGGGGTTGATCGGCTCGCCGACCGTGCCCAGCAGGCGCAGCTTGGACAGGTCGTGGCGGCCCGGGTACTCCGGGCCCCACTTCATGCAGGCGCGGATCGCGGTCGGCGCGGTGTAGAAGATCGTCACGCCGTAGCGTTCGCACAGGTCCCACCAGACGTCCTTGTCGGGGTAGTCGGGGGCGCCCTCGTACATGACCGACGTCGCGCCGTTGAGCAGTGGCCCGTAGACGATGTAGGAGTGCCCGGTGATCCAGCCGACGTCGGCCGAGCACCAGTACACGTCCTCCTCGGGCCGCAGGTCGAAGACGTAGCGATGGGTCCACGCGACCTGCGTCAGATAGCCGCCGGTGGTGTGGAGGATGCCCTTCGGCTTGGCCGTCGAGCCGCTGGAGTAGAGGATGAACAGCGGGTGCTCGGCGTCCAGCCGCTCGGGCGCGCACTGCGCGTCCGCGGCGGCGAGCGCCTCGTCGAACCAGACGTCACCGTCGCCCATCGGCGTGTCGATGCCGGTGTGGCGGACGACGAACGTCGTCTCCACGTCGATCCCCGCGGCGTCGACCGACGCCTTGATCGGGGCGGTCTTGCCCTTGCGCCGCGCGCCGTCGACGGTCACGAGCGCCTTGGCGTCGGAGAACTCCATCCGCTCCCTGACCGACTCGGCGCTGAAGCCGCCGAAGACGACGTTGTGCATCGCCCCGACCCGTGCGCAGGCGAGCATGGCCACGACGACCTCGGGGATCATCGGCAGGAAGATCCCGACGACGTCGCCGCGGCCGATGCCACGGTCCTTCAGCGCGTTGGCGAACCGCTGCACGTCGCCGAGCAGGTCGGCGTAGGTGACCGCGCGCTGCTCGCCCTCCTCGCCGTGCCAGTGCAGCGCGACGCGGTCGCCGCGGCCCGCCTCGACGTGACGATCGAGGCAGTTGAACGAGGCGTTCAGCGTGCCGTCCGCGAACCACTTGTAGAACGGCGGGTTGCTGTCGTCGAGCGACTGCGTGGGCTCCTCATACCAGTCCAGGAGCCCCGTGGCCTGCTCCAGCCACCACCCTTCGGGGTCACGCTCGGCCGCCTCGTGGACGGATCCGTCGGTGATCTGGGCCGTCTTCGCGAACGCCTGAGGCGGGGGGAATGACGCGACCTCCAGCAGGTCGGCCAGCTCGTGCTCCAGGTCGGTTGCCATCACGTCTCCTCTCGGTGCGTTCCCACGCGGGCATCATGCCTCAGTACGGGCGATCAGGCGGTCACGGGCTCCTCCTCGCGTGCCCGTCCCGGCGCCGGCGGCGCCTCCTCGGCGCCCAGCCCGGTCTCCGAGCGGACGTACAGCTCGTGGAAGGAGCGCTCGTTGCCGTGCTCGGTCGAGAGCATCGTGCCGGCCCAGCAGGCCAGGAAGCCCAGCGGGATCGAGATGATGCCCGGGTTGGCGAGGTCGTAGAAGCCGAACAGGCCGCCCTCGCCGTCGGGGCCCGGCCACACCTTCGGGCTGATCAACACGAGGAAGATCGACGAGAACGCGCCGACGAACACCCCGGTGACCGCGCCGACCGTGTTGAAGCGCGGCCACGACAGCGCGAGCAGCAGCGCGGGGAAGTTCGCCGACGCCGCGACGGCGAAGGCCAGCCCGACCATGAACGACACGTTCAGGTTCTTGCCGCCGCCGATGGCGATGAGGATCGCGACGATGCCGATGCCGAGCGCGGCGATGCGCGCCACCAGCACCTCCTCGTGCTCGGAATCCTTGCCCTTGCGCACGACGTTGGACCACAGGTCGTGGGCCACGGCGCCCGACGCGCTGATGACCAGCCCGGCGACCACGGCGAGGATCGTCGCGAAGGCGATCGCGGCGATGATGGCCAGCAGCGCATCGCCGCCGAAGGTGCCCGCACCGCCGCCGAGGAACTGCGCGAGGTTCGGCGCCGCGAGGTTGCCGCCCGCGCCCGCCGCCTCGACGCCGCCCTGGCCCAGGAACGCGCGCGCGCCGAAGCCGAGGGCCGTGGTCATGATGTAGAAGACGCCGATCAGGCAGACCGCCCACAGCACCGAGCCGCGGGCCGCCTTGGCGTCCGGCACGGTGAAGAAGCGCATCAGGATGTGCGGCAGGCCGGCGGTGCCCAGCACGAGCGCCAGGCCCAGCGAAACGGTGTCGATCGGGGTCGAGTAGAGCGCGCCCGGGGCCAGCGAGAACGTGCCGTCGCCCGCCTGCTCCTCGGCGCGGTTGAACAGCTCGACGGGGTTCCACCCGACCTTGTTGAGCACGAGGATCGTCAGCCCGACCGCGCCGGCCATGAGCATGACCGCCTTGATGATCTGCACCCAGGTCGTGGCGATCATGCCGCCGAAGACGACGTAGGTCAGCATGAACAGCCCGGTGAGGACGATCGCGAGGTTGTAGTCGATGCCGACCAGCGCCTGGATGAGAGCGCCCGCGCCGACCATCTGCGCGATCAGGTAGAAGGCCGCGACGCACAGCGTGCCGGTCGCGGCGGCCACCCGCGCGGGCCGCTCGCGCAGCCGGAAGGCCAGGACGTCGGCGATCGTGTACTTCCCGGCGTTGCGCATCCGCTCGGCGAACAGGAAGAGGACGGTCAGGAAGGCGACGAGGAAGCCGACGGAGTACAGGAAGCCGTCGAAGCCGTAGAGGTAGATCAGGCCTGCGATGCCCAGGAACGAGGCCGCGGACATGTAGTCGCCGGCGATCGCGAAGCCGTTCTGGGCGCCGGTGATGCCGCGGCCGGCGGCCCAGAAGTCGGTGGCGCTGTGCGTCCGCTTGGACGCCCAGTAGGTGATGGCCAGGGTGATGCCGACGACGAGCGCGAAGATGCAGACCGCCTCGACGTTGACCTTGGCGAACGGGATGCTCATGCGTCGTGCACCTCCTCATCGTTGCGACGCTCGAAGCGGGCGCCGCCCTCGGCCCGCTGGCCGGCGACGTCCCGCACGGCCTGGGCCTTGGCCGCCTCGCGCAGCGGGTCGAACTCGCGGTCGGACTTGCGGATGTACCAGGCGGCGAGCACCCAGACCATGACGAACTGGGTCAGCGCCAGCAGGTAGCCGACGGTGAAGCCCTGGTAGATCGACTCGCCCATGAAGTCCGGCGCGTAGCCGGCGAGTAGGACGAACCCCAGGTACCAGGCCAGGAAGAAGATCGTGGCCGGCAGCACGAACCGCCGCCGCCGGGTGACCAGCTCCTGGAACTCGGGCGCTCGCTCGACGGCCTCCCAGTCGATGCGCTCGCGCGGTGACGACACGGACATGCGGACCCGCTCCTCCCCTCGAAGTGCTGAGACGGCTCCGGCCTACCCGGTGTGCGCACCGGCGGTGCGGCGGATCGACCGGCGGTCGTCCCGGCGCGACGAACGGTCGCGCGCCACGATCAGCGGAGGCGCTGGACGGGTATGTCGGGCTCAGAGGAGGTGGGCGTGGACGTCGCGTTGGGGTTCGTCTTGGGGGTCGTGGTCGCCGTCTCGGTGGCGGCTGCGCTGCGTCTGGCGCTCGCGCCGCGGCGCGTGCTCAGCCCGCAGGGCCAGGCGATGCAGGCCGCCGTCCACGCGGCGACCCGGACGCTGCCGCACCTGCGCCGCGGGCTGACCGCCGAGAACGCCGGTCGCGCGGTGGGGACGCTGCGGCGGCTGCTGTCGGCCGACGCCGTCGCGCTGGCCGACCGCGACACGCTGCTGGCCATGAGCGGCGAGGGCGCCGAGCACCACGCCGGACAGCCGCTGTCCACGCTCGTCGCCGCCGACCACCTGGCCCGGCCCGACCGGGTCCACGTCGAGCCGCGGCTGCGCTGCCCGGACGGGCGCTGCACGCTGCGCACGGCCGTCGTCGCCCCGCTCGTGGTCGGCGGCGACCGCATCGGCTCGATGGTCGTCGGGTGGTCGTCGGAGCGGCGGCTGGGGCTGGAGGACGCGCGGGTCGTGGGGGAGGCGGCGTCGCTGGTCTCCGCGCAGCTCGAGCTGGCGGTCGTGGAGGACCAGGAGGAGCGCCTGGCCCGCGCGGAGCTGCGGGCGCTGCGGGCCCAGATCTCCCCGCATTTCGTCTACAACGCGCTGGCCGCGATCGCCAGCCACATCCACTCCGACCCCGACGAGGCGCGCGAGCTGCTGACCGAGTTCGCCCAGTTCACCCGCTACGCGTTTCGCGGCGAGCGCCCGTACGTGACGCTGGCCGACGAGCTCGGCTACGTCGAGAAGTACCTGCGCCTGGAGCGCGCCCGCTTCGGGGAGCGCCTGGCCGTGACGCTGAACGTGGCGCCCGAGGTGCTGCCCGTCGTCGTGCCGACGCTGTCGCTGCAGCCGCTGGTCGAGAACGCGGTGCGCCACGGCATCGAGGGGCGCCCGGAGGGCGGCCACGTGCAGATCCTCGGCCGCGACCTCGGCGGCGACGTCGAGCTGCGCGTCACCGACGACGGGGCGGGGATCAGCCCGGAGGCGGCGCGGGCCGCACTGACCGGCGCGGGACGCGGCATCGGGCTGTCCAACGTCGACGGGCGACTGCGCAGCACGTTCGGCGACGAGTACGGGCTGCGGATCGGCGGGCGCGAGGGCGGCGGCACGGCGGTGACGATGACCCTGCCCAAGTTCCGGGCCGGCGTGCGGGCGGCGTGAGTGGATGATCGTCCTCGCCGTCGACGACGAGCGCCCGGCGCTGGAGGACCTGGCCCGGCTGCTGCGCGGGGAGCGCGGCGTGCGCCAGGTCGACATCGCCGGCGACGGGCGGGAGGCGCTGGCGCGGCTGGGCGAGCGCCACTACGACGCGCTGTTCCTCGACGTGCGCATGCCCGGCCTGGACGGCCTCGAGCTGGCCCGGGCGTTGCGCGCGTTCGCCGATCCGCCGGCCCTGGTCTTCGTCACCGCGTACGAGACCGCGGCGGTGCAGGCGTTCGAGCTGCGCGCGCTGGACTACCTGATGAAGCCGGTCAGCCGCGCTCGGATGGCTGAGGCGCTGGACCGTGTGGCACATGCCCGCGCGGTGGGCGAGCCGGCCGACGATGTGCTGCCCGTGGACCTCGTGCGCGGCGGCACGCGGCTGCTGCCGCGCGGGTGCATCCGCTACCTGCAGGCCCATGGCGACTACGTGCGCGTGGTCAGCGACGAGGGCCGCTTCCTGCTGCGCGGCCCGATCGGCGAGTTCGAGCGGCGCTGGCCCGACTGGCTGCGCGTCCACCGCGCCTTCCTCGTTCCGATCGCCCGGGTCGTCGAGCTGCGCCCCACCGCCGTGGTGCTCGACGACGGCAGCGAGGTGCCGGTCGCGCGCCGCCACGTGGCCGCCGTGCGCCGGCGGCTGGGGGCCTAGCTCGTGCCGCGCCCGCTGCGCCCGGCGCGTGACGAGCTGGCCGAGGCGACCTCCCACGGCGTGCTGTACCTGCGCCGGCTGCGGCGCGCGCAGCTCAGCCTGTCCCTGCTGGCGGTGACCGCGTTCGGCGGGCTGCTCGGGGCGCTGCCGCTGGCGTTGTACCTGCTGCCCGGGCTGTCGCGGATCGACCTGCTGGGGGTGCCGCTGGCGCTGTGGCTGGTCTGCGTGCCGCTGTTCCCGCTGTTCGTGGGGCTCGCGATCGCCTATGAGCGCCGGGCCGAGGCGCTGGAGCGCGCGTTCCGGGCGCTCGTCGGCCCCGACGACGACGCCGAGCCGTGATCGCGATCATCGCGGCCGTTGCGCTCGGCAACGATCCGGGTCGCGGCCGATGATCGCCATCGCGGCCGTTGCCGCCGTGACCATCGGCGCGATCGGCCTGGGCGTCTACGGCGTGCGCTTCGCGCGCACGACCTCCGACCTGTTCGTCGCGTCGCGCGCGGTCACGCCGTGGTTCAACGCCGCGGCGATCTCGGGCGAGTACCTGTCGGCGGCCTCGTTCCTGGGCATCGCCGGGCTGGAGATGAAGCTCGGGGCCAGCGCGCTGTGGCTGCCGATCGGCTTCACCGCCGGCTACCTCGCGTTGCTGCTGTTCGTCGCCGCCCCGCTGCGCCGCCTGGGCAGCTACACGATCCCCGACTTCGCCGAGGCACGGCTGGGGGCGCGGCGGCTGCGGCTGCTCGCGGCGGTGCTCGTGCTGGCCATCGGCGGGCTGTACCTGGTCCCCCAGCTGAAGGGGGCGGGGCTGACGCTGCGCGAGGTGACCGGCGCGCCGTACTGGGTCGGGATCGCGGTGGTCGGGCTCGTCGTGGCGCTGAACGTCGCGCTCGGCGGCATGCGCGGCATCACCTACGTCCAAGCGTTCCAGTACTGGGTCAAGACGTTCGCGATCGTCCTGCCCGCGTGCGTGCTCCTGATCGTCCTCGGCGGGCTGCCCGAGCGCGCCGCCCTGTTCGGCCGCGAGCTGCCGGTGGCGCCGCAGGGCGGGGCGCGGATCGTGCTGGAGCAGCGCACGCCGGTGGTCTTCCCGCGCGCGGCGACGGTCCGCGTGGACGGCGTCGTCGTCTCCGCCGGTCCCGGCGCGCGGCGAACGCTGCCGCGCGGCGAGCTCGTCGTCGCCGCCGGGACGACGCTGCCGGTGGGGGAGGGGATCCGGGCGCAGACCGGCGCCCGGTGGAGCCGGCCCGTGGCACCCGGCGGCGGGACGGCGTCGCCGCTGTTCGTCTACTCGCTGCTGATCGCGACGTTCCTGGGGACGATGGGCCTGCCGCACATCCTCGCCCGCTTCTACACCAGCCCCGACGGCACCGCGGCGCGGCGGACGACCGTGCGCGTGCTCGGCCTGCTCGGGCTCTTCTACCTGTTCCCCGTGGTCTACGGGCTGCTGGGCCGGGTGCTCGTCCCCGCCCTGTACGTGACCGGGCAGACCGACTCGGTCGTGCTCGCGCTGCCGGAGGCCGCGTGGCCGGGGCTCGGTGGCGAGCTGCTCGGCGCGCTGGTCGCCGCGGGCGCCGTCGCGGCGTTCATGTCGACCGCGTCAGGACTGCTCGTCTCCATCGCGGGGACGACCTCCTTCGACCTGTGGCCCGGGTACGGCGTCGGCGCCCGGCTCGTCCGCTTCCGGCTGGCCGCCGTGGCGGGTATGGCCGTTCCGGCCGGCGTCGCCCTGTTCGCGCGCCACGTCGACATCAGCGTGCTCGTCGGCTGGGCCTTCGCGCTGGCCGCCTCGACCTTCTGCCCGCTGCTGCTGCTGGGGATCTGGTGGACGCGGCTGACCGCGGCCGGCGCGGCGGCCGGGATGGCCACCGGCGCGCTGACCGCCACCGCGGCGATCGTCACCGGGCTGGCGGGCGGCAACGGCGGGTCCGCGCTGGGCGAGGGCCCGGTCGACGCTCTGCTGGCCCAGCCCGCGGCGGTCACGGTTCCGCTGGCGTTCGCGGCCATGTTCGTCGTCTCGCGGTGGACCCGCCCGCCCCGTGAAACGGACGCCGCGATGCTCGCTCTGCACCTGCCGGACGGCCTCGGTGCGTCGGCAATGCGATGATGGCCGCTCTATGGACGTCCCTGAAGACGCATTCGTCGCCATCATCGAGATCCCCAAGGGGAGCCGCAACAAGTACGAGTACGACCACGAGCTGAACGCGATCAAGCTCGATCGCTTCCTGTTCAGCTCGATGGTCTACCCGACCGACTACGGGTTCATCCCCGATACCTTGAGCCTCGACGGCGACCCGCTCGACGTGATGGTGCCGGTCAGCGAGCCGACCTTCCCCGGTTGTCGCATCCTCGTGAAGCCGATCGCCATCTTCCGCATGGAGGACGACAAGGGCATCGACGACAAGGTCCTGGCCGTCCCGCTCGAGGACCCGGGCTGGAACTGGCTGGACAAGCTCGAGGACCTCCAGCAGCAGCTCCAGGACGAGATCGCCCACTTCTTCTCGGTCTACAAGGACCTCGAGCAGAAGCAGGTCCGGATCGACGGCTGGTACCCCAAGGAGGACGCCCTCAAGGAGATCGCGGCCTCGCGTCAGCGCTTCCGCGAGGGCGCGCCGAGCAGCGAGAACGTCAGCCGGTAGGTCCCGTCGGCGCGGCGCACGGTGCGCAGCGAACCGTGGGCGCCGGCGAAGTCGCCGGTGCCGCCGAGCACGGCGCGGTCGAAGCGCCGCAGCTTGAGCGGCCCTGCGGAGGCGGCCGTCGCGGACGGCGCGACGCCGCCGACGACGATCTGGCCGCGGCCGCGCAGCTCGTAGGTCACCGTCGACGACATCGTCAGCGCGCCGCCGTCCACGGCGACCATCGTCTGGGTGCCGCGCACGATCCCGATCCGCTTGCCCAGCGGCGAGGTGATCGGGCCGTTGAAGACGTTCACGTCGCCGCTGGACAGGCCGGCGGGCCCGAGGTCGAGCTGCGCGGGTTGGCTGTTGGCGGCGATCGCCTGCACCGTCTGCGCCTTCGCGGCGCCGGTGCCGGGCCGCAGTGCGAAGTGCGAGCGGTAGCGGCCGCTCTCCTCCAGGGTGGTGGAGACCGTTCCCGTGACGCCGGCGTAGCGGCCGGTGCCGCCGAGCACGGGCCGGGCGTAGAGCACGCCGGGCACCAGGCCGGCGCCGCTGGGCGGACGCTCCGACAGGCCACCGACGACGATCGTCCCGGCGCTGAGCTGGAACGTCAGCTGCGCCTCGCTGCGCATGCGGTCGGGGGCCGCGCTGACCAGCGTCTGGCTGCCCAGGACACGGCCGGCGGGGCGGCCGGCGGCGTCGACGAGGGCGGAGTCGATCATCGTGGTGTCGCCCGGCGTCGGGCCGGGCGCCGCGAGGTCGACGGCGATGCCCGTGTTGCCCGAGCCGTAGACGTCGACGCTGCCGGCGGTGGCGGTCGAGGCCGGCGTGAGGACGAAGTGCTGGGCGTAGCTGCCGTCGGCGCGCCGCGTCGCGGTGACCTGACCGCGCATCCCGTCGTAGGCGCCGGTCCCGCCGAGCACGGCGCGGATGGCCGGTGCGCCGGGGAGCAGACCCGACGTGTCGGTCGTGAGGCTGGAGGTGCCGCCGACGACGATCTGCCCGTCGGCCATGTCGAAGGTCAGCGCGCCTTGCGCCGACTGGGCCGACGGCCCGAGCGCGATGGTCGTCTGGAACCCGAGCAGCTGCCCGACCGAGGCGCCCGAGCCGTTCGTCAGCTCGCTGCGGAAGACGAAGAGGTCGCCCGCCGTCGCGCCGGGTCCGGCGAGGTCGACGACGCTCGTCGTGGGCACCGCCGAGGAGGTGATGTCGATGACCGTGGCGGCCCTGGCGTCAGCGACGGCGACGGTCGCGACAACCGCGCCGCAGGCGGCGATGACGAGCACCGGATGAGAGCGCAATCGCTTGAGCTGATCCATAGACAGGGCTCTTTCGCCGGGGCGGCCGGAACCCCTCGTAGAATGGGGTGGGTGCTGAGCCCCCGCCAAGAGCTGATCCTGGGGAAGGTCGTCGGGGAGTACCTCGAGGCCGGTTCTCCCGTGGGCTCGCGGGTGATCGCCGCCGACCCGAACATCGCCTTCGGCCCGTCGACGATCCGCAACGAGCTCGCCCAGCTCGAGGAGCACGGGCTGCTCGCCCATCCCCACACGTCCGCGGGGCGCGTGCCGACGGATGCCGGCTACCGCTACTTCGTCGACCGGCTCATGCCGCGGCGCGAGGTGTCCCTGGAGCTGTCGCTCATCCGCCGCGAGGTCGACGAGGCCATGCGGGCCACGAGCGAGACGCTGTCGCAGGTCACGAACCTGCTGGCGATCGTCTCCGCGCCGCCGATCGAGACCGCGACGATCCGCCACGTGGAGGTCCTGCTCCTGCAGCCCCAGGTGCTGATGGTCGTCGTGATCACCTCCACCGGCGGCGTCACCAAGCGCGTCTTCACCTTCGACTCGCCGGTGGACTCGGGGATCGTCTCGTGGGCGGCCGAGTACCTCAACGAGCAGCTCGTCGGCCTCGGCCTGGGCGGGCGGATGCTCGTCAAGCGGCTCAACGACCACACGCTGCACCATTCCGAGCGCGCCATCCTGGCCAAGCTCTCGCCCGCCTTCACCGAGCTCGCCGCCACGGCCGAGCAGACGCTCTACATGGACGGCGCCGCCCGCCTGCTCGGCGAGCACCGCTTCCAGGACGTCAGCCAGATCAACTCCCTGATGGGCATGCTGGAGCAGCGCGTGACGCTGCTCGGCGCCCTGGCCGCCGCCCTCGCGGCGCCCGACGTCTTCGTGCGCATCGGCGCCGAGAACGAGCTTCCCCAACTCCAGACCTTGGCGATGGTCGCTGCCGGCTACGGGCTGCCCTCGCGGCATCTCGGTGCCGTGTCGCTGGTCGGGCCGGTGCGCATGGACTACGGCTTCGCCGTCTCCACCGTGCGTGAGGCCGCCCGCCAGCTGTCGCGCTTCGTCTCCGACGTCTACGACGAATCCTGAGGACCATGCCGCGCGATCCGTACGAGGTGCTCGGCGTCGGCCGAGACGCCGATGACACCCAGGTCAAGAAGGCCTTCCGCAAGCTCGCTCGCGAGCTGCACCCCGACGTCAACTCCTCCGAGACCGCCGAGGAGGACTTCAAGGAGGCCGCAGAGGCCTACGAGGTGCTCAGCGACGGCGAGCGCCGCGCGACGTTCGACCGCTACGGCTGGGACGGGCTGCGCAGCGGCGGCTACGCGCCGCAGGACTTCAGCGGCTTCGGCTCGCTGGGCGACATCTTCGACGCCTTCTTCGGTGGCGGCGGGGGCGGCGGCGGCGGTCGCAGCGGCCCGATGCAGGGCGGCGACGTCGGCGTCACCGTCGACATCGACCTGCTGGCCGCGGCGCAGGGCGTCCCCGTCGAGGTCAGCTTCGACGCGATCGCGCGCTGCGAGCACTGCAACGGCAACGGCGCCGAGCCCGGCACCCCGATCGAGACGTGCCCCCGGTGCGGCGGCCAGGGCCGGCTGCAGGCCGTGCAGCGCACCCCGTTCGGCCAGGTCATGCGCACGCTGGAGTGCGACCAGTGCCACGGCGACGGACGCGTCGCAACGGATCCCTGCCACGTCTGCGACGGCCGTGGGCGCGAGGTCAAGCGCCGCACGCTGAGCGTCGACATCCCGGCCGGCATCGCCGACGGGCAGCGCATCCGCCTGTCGGGACGCGGCCACGAGGGCGAGCGCGGCGGCCCCGCCGGCGACCTCTACGTGCAGATCCACGTCAAGGAGCACGAGCGCTTCGTGCGCGACGGCGACGACCTCGTCACGATCCTCGACCTGCCCGCCCCGCTCGCCGCGCTCGGCACCCACGTCCGCGTGCCGCTGCTGGAGGGCGAAGAGGAGCTGGTGATCCCCGAGGGGACCCAGCCGGGTTCGACGATCCTCGTGCGCGGCAAGGGGATGCCCCCGCTGCGCCGCGGCCGCCCCGGCGACCTGCGTGTCGTCGTCAACGTCGTGATCCCGCGCAAGCTGTCCAAGCGCCAGCGCGAGCTGCTGACGGAGCTGTCGGCGACGATCACGCCCGAGAACCTGTCCTCCGACGAGTCGGTCTTCTCCAAGCTGCGCCGCTCCCTGTTCGCCTCGTGATCCCCATGACCACGCCGATCATCTGCGCGCGGTCACGCGCTCGGGATCGCGCATGATCCGTCTCGCGGTGCGCGTCGCGCGCGAGCACGCCGAGCTCGCGCTGGCCGAGCTGCTGGTCCTCGCCCCGGCCGGGGTGGAGGAGGTCGACGTCGGCGAGGAGATCGTCGAGTACGTCCTCTACGGCGCCGAGGGCGAGCTGCCCGACCTGGGCGACGTGCGCGCGGCGGCCGGCGAGGCGCTGATCGAGGTCAGCTCGACGGTGGTCGGGGACGACTGGGCGTCGCGCTGGCGCGAGTTCCACCAGCCGCTGGAGATCGGATCCCCGCCCGCGCTGCGCCTGCGCGCGCCGTGGCACGAGGCGTCCGAGGGCCCCGAGGTCATCATCGACCCCGGCCAGGCGTTCGGCACCGGGATGCACCCGACGACGCGGCTGTGCGTCGAGCTGCTGCTCCACGAACCCGCCCCCGCCGGCGCGCTGGTCGACCTCGGCTGCGGGTCCGGCGTCCTGGGCATCGCCGCGGCCAAGCTCGGCTACGGCCCGATCGAGGGCTACGACCACGAGACCGAGTCGGTGGCCGCGACGCTCGAGAACGCCGCGGTCAACGGCGTGAGCATGGGCGCCCACCTGTGGGACCTGCGCCGCGACCCCGTCCCGGTCGCGCCGACGATCACCGCCAACCTGCTGCGCCCGCTGCTGCTCCTGCTCGCCCAGCGCATGGAGACGCTCCCCGACACGCTGATCGCCAGCGGCCTGCTCGAGCACGAGGCCGACGAGATCGCCGTCGCGTTCGACGGCCTGGTGGAAGCCGACCGCCGCGTGCTGGACGGCTGGGCGGCGGTCCTGCTGCGCCGCGGCTGAGACGATGGCGGGGATGGCGGACGAGGCTGCGCCCACGGACGTGACCACCGCTCCCGCCGCGGAGCCGCAGCGCCTGCGCCTCGACGTCGTCGCGCTCCTGCGCGACGTCCTCGTCGTCTACCGCCGCCACTGGTTCGGCCTGATCGTCGCGGCGCTGATCGTCTTCGCCCCGCTGGCGGTGGTCGACGCGCTGCTGGAGAAGGCCCATCCGCACGGCTTCCTGGCCGTCGGCACCATCGCGGTCGGCCAGTCGCTCTTCCACCTGGTCGGCGACGTCTTCTACACGGGCCTCGTCGCCGCCGCGGTCATCGCCTGGCGCGCCGGCGGCCCGCGTCTGGGTCCGCTCGCCGTGGCGCGCACGCTGCCGTGGCGGACCGTCGCCGCGCTGGACCTCGTGCTGCCGCTGGCCACCGCGATCGGCTTCGCGCTGCTGATCGTGCCGGGCGTCATCATCTACATCTACTTCGCGCTGGCGCCGGCCATCGTGAAGATCGATCACGTCGGGATGCGCGAGTCCCTGAGCCGCAGCGCGCGGCTGGTGCGCGGCAACTTCTGGCGGGTGCTGGTCGTCTTCGTGGTCGTCGCCGGGCTCGAGGGCGTCGTCGAGCAGGTGCTCCAGTCGCTGGTCGACGAGTTCATCGGCCTGGGCGTCATCAACCTCGCCATCCAGCTCATCGGGGCACCGTTCAACGGCCTCGCGACGGTGCTCATCGCCTACGCGCTGCGGCCCTCGGTCGCGTCGCATGAGACTGCTCAGGCGGGGGAATAGCCTCAACAGCAATGGCTTGGCACGTCGTCATAGCCGGCGGGGGCTTCGGAGGGCTGTACGCGGCACGCACCCTCGAGCGCATCCTGCCTCCGCAGAGCGCCCGCATCACGGTCGTCAACGACGTGAACTTCATGCTCTACACGCCGCTGCTGCCGGGCGCGGCGGCCGGCACGCTGGAGCCCCGCCACGTCGTGGTGCCGCTGCGCGAGGAGCTCTCCAGCGCCGATCTGCGCCTGGGCTCCGTCGTCGGCGCGCGGCCGCACGAGAACGTCCTGCAGGTCCAGCAGCCCGAGGGCGCCGTCGAGGACCTGCACTACGACCACCTCGTGGTCGCGCTGGGCTCGATCACCCGCATCTTCCCGATCCCCGGCCTGGCCGAGCACGGCATCGGCTTCAAGACGCTGCCCGAGGCGATCGCGATCCGCAACCGCCTGCTGCGCTGCTTCGAGATCGCCGAGAACATGGAGGACGGCCGTGAGCGCGCCGCCTACCTGACCTTCGTCTTCGTCGGCGCCGGCTACGCGGGCGTCGAGGGCCTCGCCGAGCTGCAGGACTTCGCCGCCGACGCGATCGACCTCTATCCCCGCTGCAAGGTCACCGGGACCCGCTTCATGATGGTCGAGGCGCGCGACCGGCTGATGGGGGAGATCCCCGCGCCGCTCGCCGACTTCGCCCTGCGCGAGCTGCGCGGGCGCGGCATCGAGGTGCGCCTCTCCACCCAGCTGGCCGAGGTCGAGTCCGACCGCATCAGGCTCTCCACCGGCGAGTGGATCCCGACCCACACACTGGCCTGGACCGCGGGCGTCAAGGCGCACCCGGTGGTCGGTGAGATGGGGCTGCCGCTGTCGCGGACGGGGCGCATCGAGGTCGACTCGTTCCTGCAGGTCAAGGGCCTGCCCAACGTCTGGGCGATCGGCGACAACGCCGCGGTCCCCGACGCCGCCCAGAAGTACAAGGGCGAGACGCCGCCGACCGCGCAGCACGCCATGCGCCAGGGCCGCACCGTCGCGCGCAACGTCGCCGCGACGATCGGCGCGGTGGGCAGGAAGCGCAAGTTCACCTACAAGACGCTCGGCGTGTTCGTCGACATGGGCCGCAGCCAGGCCGTCGCCCAGACCCTGGGGATCCGCTGGCGCGGACGCCCGGCGTGGTTCCTGGCCCGGACCTACCACGTGCTGCTGATGCCGTCGATGAACCGCCGCGCGCGCCTCATCACGGACTGGACGATCGGCCTCTTCTTCGGCCGCGACGCCTCCGAGCTCGGCATGGTCGGCCACCCGCCCGGCCTGCACGGGCAGAGCTCCGGTGGCACGGGCGAGGACGGCACGCCGGTCGAGTCCGACGGCTTCGGCGGTCGCGCCGCCTCGCCGGCCCAGGAGCCGGGTGAGCCGGGCATCGATCCCGGCATCGTCACGCGCGGGAACGCGCGCTGGCGCGAGGCCAAGCCGGCGGTCGATCCCGCCGCGGACGCCGACGCGGTCGAGTCGGGCGACCCGGCGGCCTGACCGGCGCCG